>NZ_KV800712.1:261023-291459 GCF_001810285.1 Corynebacterium sp. HMSC071F07 | reverse complement strand
GGTCCTTGATACCGGTTAGCTGCGGGGTAATGGAGATGCCGATGGGGCCTGGGTAGACCGAGCCGTAGGCGTGACCGCCGGCGCGTTCGTAGACTGGGCATACGTTCAGGCAAGCGGAGCAGCGGATGCACTTGAGCGCCTGGTGGCCGATTGGACTGGATAGTGCCGCGGTACGGCCGTTATCCAGCAGGACGAGGTGGAAGTTCTTCGGGCCATCGTTTTCAGTTATGCCCGCCCACATCGAGGTATACGGGTTCATACGCTCTGCCGTGGAAGAACGCGGCAAAAGCTGCAGGAAGACCTCAAGGTCTTGGAATGTTGGCACGAGCTTTTCGATGCCCATCACGGTAATCAGGGTCTCCGGCAGGGTAAGGCACATGCGGCCGTTGCCCTCAGACTCCACGATATTGATGGTGCCGGTTTCTGCGACACCAAAGTTAGCGCCGGAGATGGCGACCTTGGCCTTCATGAACTGCTCGCGCAGGAAGATACGAGAAGCCTCCGCGAGTTCGGCTGGCTCAGCCTTTAGGGATTCATCCGTGTGCGGCATTTTGTTGACGAAGATGTCACGGATTTCGGCACGGTTGCGGTGGATGGCTGGAACCAGGATGTGGGAGGGATTATCCTCGCCCAGCTGAACGATGAGCTCAGCCAGGTCGGTTTCGCGGGCATTGATCCCTACAGACTCGAGGTGCTCGTTCAGGCCGATTTCCTGGGTTGCCATGGACTTGACCTTGACGACGTCGGTCTCACCGGTCTCGCGGATAAGCCCCTCGATGATCTCGTTGGCTTCCTTGGCGTCGCGGGCCCAGTGAACAATTCCGCCGCGCTTGGTTACCTCTTCCTCAAACTGGAGGAGGAGCTCTGGCATCCGGGCTGCCACGTCCTCTTTGAGGGCGGAGCCAGCGTCACGCAGTTGCTGCCAATCCGGTAGCTCTTCGACGGCGTTGGCGCGCTTATTGCGAATCGTGGTGGTGGCGTGGTACAGGTTGTGGCGCTGCGTAGCGTTGTTCAGTCCGACGTGTGCCAGCGGCACGAATGCCTTGCTGCCGCGCAGGTTGCCGTAGCCTTCGGGCGCCCGCGGTGGGGTGGTATCGAGGAAGGAAGTCATTAGAGCATTTTCTCCTTGGAATATGCGGCCGTATCAGGGGTCCATGGGTGCTCCTTGGTGGAAGCCAGGATTTCGGCCATGTGGATAACGCGCACGCCACTGCGCTGGCGGGAGAGGGCGCCGCCGATGTTCATCAGGCAGGAAGAGTCACCGCCGGTCAAGTACTCAGCCTCGGTGTCCTTTACGTGGCGGGTCTTGTCCGAGACCATGGCCTGGGAGACCTCAGGATTCTTAATAGAGAAGGTACCGCCGAAGCCACAGCACTCTTCCACGTTTTCTAGCGGCACGAGGTCGATGCCTTCGACCTTGCTCAGCAGCTGGTACGGGCGGTCACCCAACTTCAAAAAGCGCAGGCCATGGCAGGAAGCGTGGTAGGTGACCTTATGTGGGAAGAAGGGACCTAAGTCGGTGCGCTGCTCGATGTCGACCAAGAACTCCGGGAGGTCCAAGGTCTTCTGGGAAGCAATCTTGGCTCCGTCGACGTCGGCGGAGGTACCGAAGCGGTCAGCAATCTTGACGTGCTGTTCGCGGACTGCGCCGACGCAGGAGCCAGAAGCGGAGACTACGTAGTCAATGGAAGGATCCGCGAAGGCGTCCGCATAGCTGCGGATCATCCCTAGGGTTTCCTTCTGATAACCGGTATTGATATGCATCTGTCCGCAGCAGGTCTGCTCTTCCGGGAAGACCACTTCATGGCCCAAGCGGGAGAGGATTAGTGCGGTTGCTTTGTGTGCGTCCGGGAAGAGGGCGTCACCAATGCACGTGGAAAATAGTGCAATTCGCATACTTTGCGCTCCTTTTACTGCCCAAGTTTGCCTCCGATGAGCTGGATGCAGGAGGCTCAGGCAAACGTTTTTCGTTGTGGAATAAATACTACCGATAACTCCGCAGATATTCTGTCGAAAAAGGCCTGTTTAACTGGGGTTATTTCACAACACTAGTGTTGCGAAATTGCTCACGTGCACAGATGGACGCACGGCTTTTGTCAGAGCCCGATCTGCGGCGCCAAGTGAGTCTTGCGTCACTGGCAAGTTCAAACCTTTTGGGGGTATACAAAAGTCGCCACACCTAATAACCGGGTAGGTGCGGCGACTATTTGGCTTTGAAAATTGCGGCTATGGAACTAGGAAGCCCAGCACATTGGTCATTAGGAACACGATGATGCAGACCGTGGCCAGGAAGGCGAGAGAGTAGCCCACCACGGCCTTCAGGATGCGGGATTCCTCGCCTTCCATCTTGACGGCCGTTGCGGCGATGGCCAGAGACTGCGGGGAAATCATCTTGCCCACCACGCCGCCGGCGGTGTTAGCAGCAAGCATGAGGTCTGGATTGACGGAGATGCGCTCGGCGGCGGTGACTTGGAGGTTAGCAAAGAGAGCGTTGGACGAGGTGTCCGAGCCGGTGACGGCCGTGCCAATCCAGCCCAGGGCGGGTGCGAAGAGAGCGAAGATGCCGCCTGCCGACGCCACGAACTCACCAATAGAGATGGTCTGGCCGGAGTAATTCATGGTGTAAGCCAAGGCTAGGACCAAGATAATCGTAAGCGCCGAGAACTTCATGCGGGCGCAAACCTCGCCAAACTTGGCAAGCGGCGCGGACTTTGCCAAATGGTAGTGGCCGCCATCGTTGAAAATCCAGAAGATGATTGCCACGATTAGCCCAGAAATCAGCAGCAAGGTGCCGGGATTACCAAAGACGTTGAAGCTAAACGAGGTGTCCATGGCCTTGCCGGCAGAGTCAAGGACTGTGCTATCCAGGCCCGGCCAGGCGAACTTAATCTTCCAGAAACCAAAGAGCTTGGGCACGGCGGTGGCAAGCGCAAAGACTGCGGTAACCACGGCGTAGGGAAGCAGCGCCATCCAGATGCGGACGCCGGAAAGATCGGTGACTTCCTCCTGCGCTGGGATCTCCATGCGCTGACGCAGTTCGGCAACGCCCTTTGGCTTCCACATGCGCAGGAACACGAATGCGCAGCCCAGGGAAACGATGCAGGCCACGACGTTAGTCAGCTGGTAGGCAAAGAAGTTGGCCGCGGCCCACTGGGCGATGGCGAAGGAGCCGCCGATGACTGCGGCGGCCGGGGCTGCCTCCCTGACGCCGCGCATGCCGTCCAGGATAAAGAGGATGAAAAATGGCACTGCGGCTGCGATTAGTAGGACCTGCAAGGAAATCAAGCCCGCAATATCGGCGGTCTGCTCCGCGGTGCGGCCGCCAACTTCACCTGCGGTGGTAACGGGGATACCCACGGCGCCGAAGGCAACGGGCGCGGTATTGGCAATAAGGACGGTGGTGGCAGCCTTCAGTGGTTTGACACCCAATGCCAGAATCATCGTTGCGGTAATCGCTACCGGAGCGCCGAAGCCTGCCAGGGCTTCGAGGAGGCCGCCGAAGCAGAACGCGATGAGGATGGCCTGGATGCGGATATCGCCTTCGCCAAGCAAGTCGAAGGTTTTGCGCAGATCCTCAAAGCGGCCGGAAGCTACGGTGATCTCGTAGAACCAGATGGCGGTGATGATGACCCAGACGATGGGAAGCAGGCCAAACAGGCCGCCGCGCACCGCAGAGGAAAAGGCCATGCCTGCTGGCATATCGAAGCCGAAGGTGGCGATGAGGAGTGCGACGGTGAGGGCAACTGCGCCCGAGGTGTGTGCGCGGGCCTTAAAACCCAGCAACATGATGAAGAAGGCGATAAGCGGTAGCGTCGCTACGGCAGCGGAAAGGCCAAGGCTACCGCCGATCGCATCCGTCGATATTTGGAAAGTGTTCATAGTTACCCAAGTCTCTAGAAGGAAAACGAGTGTTTTATTTAATACTTAGTCTTCCTAAAGCCTAAAACTTGAGCGAGCCTTCTCGCGACAGTTTCGCAATAAGGGGCAAATGTCACACAAGTTGCTTGCTGTTATAAAAGGCCCCAATGCGTGCCTGATGCTGCTCATGTCAGCGCGGGACGATAGACTTTGACGCTATGAATCCCGTAGATCTTTCTGTGCTTATTAAAGAGACCGCAGTCGCTGTATTGAGCGAACACGAGCTCGACACCGCCGTCCTTCCTGAGACCGTGACCGTGGAGCGTCCGCGTAATCCCGAGCACGGTGACTACGCCACCAACTTGGCCCTGCAGGTAGCCAAGAAGGCTGGCGTGAATCCGCGTGATCTGGCCACCTGGCTCGCTGAGGCGCTGGCAGAAAACGCCGCTATCGACGTCGCGGAGATTGCCGGCCCTGGATTTTTGAACATCCGTCTGGCTGCTGCCGCGCAGGGCGCAATCGTCAGCCAGGTTCGCGAGGCTGGCACTTCTTATGGCCACAATGATGCTTATAAAGATCAGAAGATCAACCTGGAGTTCGTTTCTGCGAACCCCACCGGCCCAATCCACCTGGGCGGCACCCGCTGGGCAGCAGTAGGTGACTCCCTGGGTCGTGTGCTCGAGGCGTCGGGAGCTGAGGTTACTCGCGAGTACTACTTCAACGATCACGGTCGCCAGATCGACCGTTTCTCCAACTCCCTCGTTGCTGCGGCCAAGGGCGAGCCGACCCCGGAAGATGGCTACGGCGGAGACTACATCCAGGAGATTGCGGCCAAGGTTGTCGAGCAGGTCCCGAACGCACTGGAAGGCTCTGAGGACGAGGTCCGCGAGAAGTTCCGCGCCTCCGGCGTGGAGATGATGTTCGCGCACATCAAGGATTCTCTCCACGAGTTTGGCGTTGACTTCGACGTCTACTTCCACGAGAACTCGCTTTTCGAGTCCGGCGCAGTCGAAAAGGCCGTCGCTCACCTGAAGGACAACGAAAAGCTCTACTTCGAAGATGGTGCATGGTGGCTGAAGTCCACCGACTACGGCGATGACAAGGACCGCGTGGTTATCAAGTCCGATGGCGATGCTGCCTACATCGCTGGTGATATTGCTTATGTAGCTGACAAGTTCGACCGCGGCCACGATCTGGCCATATACATGCTGGGCGCGGATCACCACGGTTACATCGCCCGCCTGCGCGCGGCCGCCGCCGCCATGGGCTATAACCCAGAGCAAGTCGAGGTACTCATCGGCCAGATGGTCAACCTCCTGCGTGACGGTCAGGCAGTAAAGATGTCCAAGCGTGCCGGCACCGTCATCACCCTCGACGATCTCGTCGAGGCCATCGGCGTCGATGGCGCACGCTACTCCCTGGTGCGTTCTTCCGTGGATCAGTCCATCGACATCGACCTGGGCCTGTGGGCTTCCCAGTCCTCCGATAACCCTGTTTACTACGTTCAGTACGGCCACGCGCGCATCTGCTCCATCCTGCGCAAGGCGCAAGAGCTGGGCCTTGACGCCGCGGCTATGGCAGATGCAGATCTTGCGCTTCTCACACACGAGAAGGAAGGCGATCTCATTCGCACTCTGGGCGAGTTCCCTGAGGTTGTCTCCACCGCAGCGACCTTGCGCGAGCCGCACCGCATCGCCCGCTTTGCCGAGGAGTTGGCGGCTGTGTTCCACCGCTTCTACGACCAGTGCCAGGTGCTGCCGAAGGCGGACGAGACAACGCAGCCAATCCATATCGCACGCCTCGCGCTTGCCGACGCCGCACGTCAGGTCCTCTCCAACGCTCTGACCATGGTGGGCGTCAGCGCCCCGGAGAAGATGTAGATGGATTTCAACCAGCTTCCAGCCCACGTCTGGCCACGCAACGCTAAGCGCCAGGACGATGGCGTGGTCACCATCGCCGGCCTGCCACTTACAGAGCTCGCGCAGGAATACGGCACGCCGCTCTATGTCTTCGATGAGGACGATTTCCGCTCTCGTTGCCGCGACATGGCACGTGCTTTCGGCGGGCCTGAGCACGTGCACTACGCATCGAAGGCATTTTTGACCAAGCGCGTCGTGAAGTGGGTGGCCGAGGAAGGCCTATGTCTTGACGTGGCTTCCCTCAATGAGGCCAAGGTAGCCCTGGCAGCTGGTTTCCCGCCGGAGCGCATGACCGCGCACGGCAACAACAAGGAGCGCGAGTACCTACAGCTGTGTGTGGACAATGGTGTAGCGCACGTCGTGCTCGACAACGAAGGTGAACTGGCGCAGCTTGATGAAATCGCGCGTGCGGCCGGCCGTGTTCAGCCAGTCATGATTCGCGTCAAGCCCGGCGTCGACGCCCACACCCACGAATTCATCGCAACCTCGCATGAGGATCAAAAGTTCGGCATCTCCCTGGCCACGGGTGCGGCATTTGGTGCCTCTAAGGCAGCTCTGGAAGCTGAAAACTTGGAGCTGGTGGGGCTGCACTGTCACGTGGGTTCGTCTGTTTTCAATGCTGATGGCTTTAAATTGGCCGCCGAACGCGTGCTTTCGCTCTATAAGCGCATTCATACCGAGCTGGGGGTAGCGCTCAAGGAGCTCGACCTGGGCGGCGGTTTCGGCATTCCATACATGGAGTACGAGGAAGCTCTCGACGTCGCCAAGCTGGCCCAAGATCTGCTTGCCGCAGTGGAGCGCACCGCTCGCGAACTGGGCATCGATGCGCCTTTCGTTCTGGTCGAGCCGGGCCGCTCGCTGGTCGGCGCCTCTGCGGTAACCGTGTACTCGGTGGGCACCGTCAAAGACGTAGAGACCGGCAAGGCCGAGCTGCCGATGCGCCGTTATCTCTCAGTCGATGGCGGAATGTCGGATAATATCCGCCCCGCGCTCTATGAGTCGGAATATGACGTGCGTGTGGTTAACCGGTTGACTCAAGGTGAGCCAGTGGATTCCCGCGTGGTGGGCTTCCACTGCGAGTCCGGTGACATCTTGGTTAGTGAACGCAAGCTGCCGGGCGACATTAAGACAGGGGATCTGCTGACCTTCGCCACCACCGGCGCCTATCAGTACATGATGGCCTCGCGCTACAACGGCGCGCTGCGCCCGGCCGTGGTCTCCGTGCGCGATGGTGAGGCTAGTCTGATGCTGCGTCGCGAGACAGTCGAGGACCTAATGGCCCTTGAAATTGATTAAATTCACCGCTTTTAACTGTTGAGCAAAAGAATCTTCTGGAAGCGCAAAAACTAGACAGCTCGTTCCGTATAGTGTGGGTAGCAATTTAACTACCAAAGATTAAGGGACGATATGACTTCACAGACCAAGAGCCGCACTGGTAAAGGCGAAGGCGAAGCTGTAGGCATCGCGCTGCTTGGTTTCGGCACCGTTGGTGCCGAGGTCTTCCGCCTGCTGGGGGAAAACGCTGATGCCTTTGCCCACCGCATTGGCGGTCCCGCAGAAATCCGGGGCGTCGCCGTGCAGAATAAAAATAAGCTGCGTCCTGGTGTGCCGAAGGATCTGCTCACCGACGATGCGAAGGCCCTAGTCATGCGCGACGACATCGACTTGGTTGTCGAGGTCATCGGCGGTATCGATTTCCCCCGCGAGCTCGTGCTGGCTGCGCTGAATGCTGGTAAGTCTGTGGTTACCGCGAACAAGGCGCTGGTGGCTGCTCATGCGGACGAGCTGGCAGAAGCTGCCGATAACGCTGGCGTGGACCTCTACTTCGAGGCTGCAGTGGCTGCCGCCATCCCGGTCGTGGGAATGCTTCGTCGTTCGCTCGCGGGCGACCAGATTCAACGCATTTCCGGCATTGTCAACGGCACCACCAACTTTATTTTGGACGCGATGGAGTCCACGGGTGCCTCCTACGCGGACGCGCTCGCTGAGGCCACGCGGCTAGGCTATGCCGAGGCCGATCCAACTGCCGATGTCGAGGGTCATGATGCCGCCTCGAAGGCGGCCATCCTCGCGTCTTTGGGCTTTCATACCCGCGTTACCTTCGATGATGTTTATTGCGAGGGCATTTCCAACATCACTGCTGAGGATATTTCCGCCGCACAGCAGGCAGGCTATTCCATCAAGCTGCTGGCCATCTGCGAGCGCCTGCGTGATGCGGAAGGCAATGAGTCCGTCAACGCGCGCGTGCACCCGACCTTGGTCCCTAAGGAGCACCCGCTGGCCTCCGTCAGCAAGTCCTATAACGCTATCTTCGTCGAGGCCGAGGCAGCTGGCTCCCTGATGTTCTACGGCAACGGTGCCGGCGGTAACCCGACGGCGTCTGCGGTGCTTGGCGACGTCGTCGGCGCCTCCCGCAACATCGTTCACGGCGGCCGTGCGCCGGGGGAGAACACCTACGCTAACCTGCCGATAGCAGACTTTGGTCAGGTATACACCCGCTATCACATCGATATGGAAGTCGTAGACCGCACAGGCGTGCTCTCTGCGATCTCCGCGCTATTTGCCAAGCACAACGTCTCCCTGCGCACTGTGCGCCAGGAAGACGGCGACGGAATCGCTCGCCTCATCGTGGTCACCCACACCGCGTTGGAGCATGAGATGCAGGGCATCGTCGAGGAGCTGGGCCAGCTTGATGATGTCAAGGCGGTCCACTCCGTTATTCGCTTGGACGGTGGCCAGCTGTGAGCACGGAGGTAGAGGTAGGTGTCAAGGCCACGGTAAAAGTCCCTGCTTCCTCAGCTAATCTGGGCCCCGGCTATGACACCCTCGGCATTGCGTTAAGCCTTTATGACACCGTCGAGGTTGAGGTCATCCCCGCTGGGCTGGAGGTAGAAATCTTCGGTGAGGGAGCAGAGGACTTGCCACGCGATGACTCTCATCTGGTAGTTAAAGCCATCCGTTCCGCGCTGAATGCGGCGGATGCTGCGGTGCCGGGTCTGCGCGTTACCTGCAATAACAACATCCCACAGTCGCGTGGTCTTGGTTCTTCGGCCGCCGCTGCCGTCGCCGGCGTTGCAGCGGGCAATGCCTTGGCAGGCTCACCGCTAAACAGCGATCAGCTAGTGCAGCTGTCTTCTGCTTTTGAAGGGCACCCCGATAACGCCGCGGCGTCCGTGCTAGGCAATGCCGTGGTCTCCTGGACCACAGTGCCGGTTGACGGCCGATCTTTGCCAGAATATCGCGCTGTCAGTGTGGATGTACACGAGTCCATCCAGGCCACAGCCTTGGTACCGGATTTCCATGCCTCCACCCAAGCCGTTCGCCGCGTCCTGCCTTCGCACGTGACGCACGGCGATGCTTCCTTCAACGTCTCGCGCACTGCCGTGCAGGTGGTCGCACTGCAAAAGTATCCGGAGCTGTTGTGGGAAGGCACCCGTGACAGGCTGCACCAGCCTTATCGTGCTGATGTGTTGCCTATTACCGCGGAATGGGTCAACCGTCTGCGCAACCGCGGCTATGCGGCCTACCTTTCAGGTGCGGGCCCTACCGCGATGGTGCTGCACACTGAGCCTATTGAGGAATCAATCTTGCAGGATGCGCGCGAAGCGGGCCTGCGAGTACTCCCACTGGAGGTTGCAGGCCCGGTCGAGGTCCATGCAGCGCGGGCTTAAGCAGTCTGCTTGACGTTTACGCAGCAGGTTCCGTTGCCTGACTTCGGAACCAGCGTAAGCGAGAGGTGCTCGCCGGAATCAGCTGCGACTTGTTCCAAGAAACCATCGTGGATAGCGCAGACGAACGGGGAGGGCTTGATGCCTGCCGCTACGAATGGGCAGGCATGCAGCTCCATGTCGGTCTGACCATTTTCTTCGAGCTCGGTAGTCGATGCAGTGGGGTCAAATCCCATATCGCGCATCTTGCGATATAGCGGGGTCAGCGCGTTGGCGGAGGGAAACTGGTCCTGGTGCGTTGAGGCAGCCCACTTGCGGCCAATTGCGCGTGCCTGTTCGTAGGCGTAATCGTTGAGCTCTTCCTTATCTGCCAACATCTCTGCCAAAACGCTAATGAGGGTGACGTATTCTTCTGCCACTGAGCGGTTATCAGGGATGCGCACCTGGAAAATCAGCGAAGGGCGTCCGCGGCCCTTGGCCGGTGCGGTAATAACGCGGACTGCGCCTACATGTACCAGCTCATCGAGGTGGCCGCGCGCGGTATTGACATGCATGTCCATGTCTTTGGCGATGTCCGCCGCGCGTGCTCCTTGCGGATATTCCTGCAGAACGTTTAAAACTTCTCGCTGTTTGGGTGACAGGCGTAGTGCTTCTGGGAAAAGTTCTGTGGAGGACCGCGGTGCATGGACGGGCATGTTTCTCCTCGAATAATTTATAAGGTTAATCGGTTGTTAATAATGACGATACAGCGCTGACCCGTAGAAAAGACAATGATAGAGGTGCGATATGTGCCACTACGTGCCGCGACGGTAATTTATTTAGTGCAGATCTCGCAGTAAACCGTCTCGCCCACGCTCAATGTTTTGGCTTGATCGATGCCAATCGCCGCCTCGACGTGTTGGCCGCTAAGGTCTAGCGCGGCGATTACACGGTCTAAGGAATGGGCACGAATATCCTTTATTTTCGCCTGCCACCTGCCCGACTCAGTGAGAGTTATCTCCTCCGGACTTAGCACAAAGCGAGTTGGCCCGGTGGTATCGGGGATCACGGCGCCTTGTTCGAGTCTTCCCTGGATAACCACCCTGCCGAGCAGCCTTGCGACGAAGTGATTGGGCGGGTTTTCTACGATCTCGTTTGTTGGAGCGTGGAGGAGAATCTTGCCGCGTTCTACCACTGCGACCTCGTCGGCCAGGCTCAAAAGGTCTAGCACATTATGGGTGACCATGACGGTGGTCCGGTCGTGGCTCGCCGCAGCTAGCAGCTTGCGCCATTGCGCAGCAGCTGCGGCGTCGACAGCAGCTAGCGGTTCATCCAACAATAAGATGGAAGGGCGTGCAGCCAGCGCGCGGACGAGGCCAGCTTGGGCAGCCTGGCCGCCCGAGAGATCGCGTGCTTTTATCTCCGCAATCTCGCTTAAGCCCGCCGCAGCAATCAATTCGGCAGTAGCGGCCTTATCGTGAGTGACCATAGTGATAGCCTCCGCGACCGTCGAGTGGGGCGGCAGCGCTGGCTTTTGCGTCAGCATCACGGCGTGGGACTCATCAGAGAGGCGACGCAGCAGTGTGGTCTTGCCGGCACCGTTGATGCCAACGACCGCCGTGGTGGCTGCTTCCTTGAAAGGCGCCAATTGGCCTGCGGCGGGCGGCAGGCTGAGTTGGCGCAGCTTGGCGACGTCGATGTCAGACTGCGCATGCGCCTGCGGCGAAGGCTCACGGTGTAGCAGCGATGGGATGCCCGCGCAGGCGAGACAGACCACAGCGAGGCCGATGAGAATCGCAGACAGCGCATAAGCGTTGTCCGCACTGACCTCGCGTTCTAGATAGATGCCGCTCGACATCGTGCGGGTGAGCCCCGGCATGGAACCGGCGAAGGTAATCGTGGTGCCAAACTCGCCGAGGCTGCGTGCAAAGGCGAGTGCTTCACCCGTGAAGATTGCCGGTGCGATGGTCGGCAGCATGACTTTGCGCCAGATGGCCCCGCGTGTCATGCCAACCCGGCGCGCGGACAGGGCCACTTCATGGTCGGTCTGGCGCAGCGCGGAGTCCACCGCCACCACTACGAAAGGAAGGGCGACGAAGGTTTGCGCCACGACGACGCCGGCGAAGGCGAAGGCGAAGTTTAGCTGCAAGGCATCCAAGAGTGGGGCCAAAAGGCCGCGGCGGCCCAACGCCGCGCTGAGCGCCAACCCTCCGACCACCGGCGGCATCGCCAGTGGCAAGTACACCAGCAGGCGCACCGCCTGGCCAATGCGGTTTTGCCCGTGCAACCAGATGGCTAGGCCGGTGCCGAAGAAGGTGGCAAGCAGTGCAGAAATAGCAGCCGAGGTTAGCGTGATGCGTAACAGGTCGTGGGTAGTTTCTTGAGAAAGCACCGTGCCAAGGCCCGTCCACGGAACGCGGGTGGCCAAAGCAAGTACTGGTACCGCGACGTATAAAACCGCCAAGGCGCCCGCCACGGCGAAAGGCCAGGGGGCGCGAGGTGGGGTGGTGCGCACATGCATGGAAAGCAGTTTAGTCGGCGGGCACGAAGCCATAGCGCGACCAGGTCTCGTCGAAGTCGTTAGCGAGCATGTCCAGCAACGAAGAGGCGGCATCCTGGTGCGGGCTGTTTTTGACTACGGCACCCAAGATTTGGTTGCGGAATTTCTCCGCGCCCTCGATGGGGATTACCTCCAGGTCAGGATTGGCTGCTGCATCGGTGGAGTATACCCATCCAGCATCCGCCTCGCCGCTGGCCACTTTGCCTACTACGTCGGCGACCTGGCCCTCTTTGGAATCGGCGCTCACGTGCAGGTGCTGATCTGCCATGATTTTATCGGCGATCGCCCCGCAGGGGACCGAAGGGTCGCAGCGCACGAAGTAGTCGGTCTCATCCAAGTCGTGGACGGAGTGGATATGCCCAGGATTGCCCGGCGGTACCACCATCACCATGGAGTTGGTGGCCAGTACGCGAGGCTGCTCGACATCGCCTGCGGCCACCGCCTTGTCCATGGTCTCCTGGGACGCGGTAAGGAGGACGTCGGCAGGCGCGCCTTGATGGATTTGTTCTACCAGGGAAGCAGAACCGCCATTGTTAATCAGCATGGGCGTGACGGCCTCAAGCTCGTGGTTGAGCACGCGCGTTGAAGAGGCGGCGAAGACGTTGAGCTTATCCCCGCCGCTTGCGCAACCGGTAAGCGCGCAACCGGTAAGCGCGCAGGCGGCTAGGGCAGCAAGGCAAATAGCAGCAGATTTTTTCATAATCACCAAATTTACGCACCTGCACGATTTCGAGTGAGAGATGGGGAGGGGAAGTCGCAGAAAACTGCTACGCCACGCGGGTGAACTTGATGTGGAAGTCCTGTGGTTGTTCCTTCTGGTATTCCAGCTCAAAGGACTCTTCGCGGGCTTCGATTTCTTTGAGCAGTGGCACTGGGTTGTGCGGTGCGATAAGGATCATTGCTTCGCCGACGTTGAGGGTGCCCAGCGCACCGTGGATAGCGCCGGGGCGCACGGCGTGTGGGATTTCGGAGGCGTTTAGGGTTGGCACTTCGCTTGCTTTGTGGGCATCAGTAATTGGCAGTTGCATGATGGTCCTTTCATTTGGTTTGAAGGCTTTGGTTTTCACCTTAGCGCCAATATTAGTACGATAAAACTCGTGAAAAATATTGCGCATCGTTTCGTGTTTCTGGCCTTTGCCGGAGCGGCGTTGCTCGTTGGTCTTTATGCGGGCGCGGCACTGCTGGGCGTCGCACCAACGTCCACAGCTGCACGTGCGCATGGACCGCTCATGGTTTTTGGCTTCGTCGGCGGAGCAATCGGCTTAGAGCGCGTAGTCGCTGTCAAGAAAACGTGGGCCTGGGCAGGGCCCATCTGCCACGTCGTGGCGGTGGTGAGCCTGCTAGTGGGCGCACCCCGGTTTGTCCCCGCCATCTTCTTTGCGTGGAGCTTCCTCATCCTCGGTGCAATTTATCTCGAGATTCATCGCCGGCAGCCCACGCTAGCCGTGCTCGTGCAGGCGGCGGGTGTTATCGGCGGCGTGGCGGCCAGCCTGTTGTGGGCCATGGCTGATTCCTTTGCCATGGCCATGCCGCTGTGCGTGCTGTACGTGGTGAGCACCATCATCGGAGAGCGCATGGAGCTTGCCCGCGTGACCATGGCCGGTACAAAAGCGGAAAACCTCATCACCGTGCTCGTTCTGGCGCTAGCAGCCGCCGGCGTCATCTTCGTCCTAGTCCCCGCGGTGGGCTACCGCTTGATGGGCCTTTTCCTCTTCGCGATTTCGGTGACCACCGTCCGCGTGGATGTGGCCAAGAATTTGGTGCACGGCACCGGCCTGCCGCGCTATTCCGCAGTCTGCATGCTGGCAGGTTACTTCTGGTTGGCGCTCGCCGGAGTCATCTGGCTGGCGTTCGGCCAAGCAACGGGCTTTGCCTATGACGCCTCGGTGCACACGGTCTTCCTGGGGTTTGTGATGTCGATGATTTTCGCACACGCGCCCATCATCCTGACCTCCGTCATTCGCAAGAAGCTGCCATATCGCACCGTGCTCTACCTGCCGGTCGCACTATTGCACGGCGGTCTTGTCCTGCGCATCGCCGCGGACGCACTCGCGCAAACAACTGTCTTCCGTGTGGGCGGCATGACTAACGTAATAGCAGTCTTGCTCTTTGTCTTAAGCGGTTTTATTTTGACCATGTGGGAGGCACATCGAGCACATCGCTGACGTTTCTTTGGCCGCACGCGGGCGCTGGCAGATGATTGCCGCCTGCGTCATCGGCTTCTGGGTAGTAGCTGGGATAGTCATCAACATCGCCAGCCACCTAGGCGCAAGCGTGGCGTGGTGGGACCTCATCCATCCCTTCACCATTGGTGCGATGACCACCGCCATCATCGTCTATTCCACGCACTTCACGGAGGCACTCACGCGCATGCAGGCCCGCGGGTACAAGGGCGTGGCCTGGCGCGTGGGGATTGTCCAGGTTGGCTTGGTACTGCTGCTCGTTGACCGCGCCGGGTTTGACTGGGGCCCGCTTTCCGACGCCGCATCGCTTCTTATCATCGCTACCTTCTGCTGGCATGGCTTCGATATCTACCGGGCGCTTCGGGGATCACTGGCCGGTTTATTCGCGGTGACGGTGCCTTTCTACATCGCGGCCGCAGCATTCGTGATTGTTTCCGTGTTGCTCGTGGTGCTAGCAGCCAATGGTGTGGGCAACTATTCACTTCTGGTAGCCGCCCACTCGCGGGGCATGGTCTGGGGCTTTGCCTGGCTGACCATCGTGGCAACCGTGGTCACGCTTTTGCCTACTTTGAGCGGCACCAAGATTGCCCCCGCCGCGCGGGCGCGCTGCACTAGGGCGCTCATCGTCCACTGCGTTGGCTTGGCGCTCGCGTTGGGCCTTAATTCTTTCGGGCTTAGCCGCGCAGCAGGTATGACACAGCTGCTGGTGGTGCTAGCGGCATTGCTCATCATCCAGCCCATCCTCGCCACGCTGCTGGCGGGCAAGCCACAGCTGACCACGGCGACGGTCTCGGTCGTCGCCGGACTGTTGTGGATGCTTAGCCTCTGCGCCGCCGACGCGGTCTGCGCCATTTTAGGGGTCTACCCACGCGTGGTGACGTTGCTGCTCATGCCAGCATTCGTAGGCGCAGGTCTCATGCAACTGGTTACGGGCGTGCTGCACCACTTGTTGCCCACCCTCGTCGGCGGCGGCCCGGCCAAGGTGACACTGGGCAGAAAGGTCGCTGATTACGGCGGATACGCCCGCTTGGTGCTTATCAACCTAGGTGCGATGTTGTGCTTGCTCGGGGCCGATATAGCCGGGCTTATCATGATGGGGCTTGGCCTTATCACCAACATCTTGGCCATCGCGGTGGCCGTTTCCAAACAGAAAAGACTGGAGAACTAAATGCTCAGCGTTTCTTCTAATCAACCTCAAAAGCCACCGGCTCAGAACAACTGGGCATCGTGGATTCTCATCGGCATCGCCCTGGCCGCGGTGATTGCTCTAGCGGTTTTCAATAGCACCTCCAAGGCACAACGGGCGTCGGAAAGCGAAGGCGTTGATGCCACCGTCGTTGAGGTTAGTGTGGAAGGCATGTCCTTCGTGCCTTCTTCCATCGATGTGCCAAAGGGCACCCACCTGGTGGTGAAGTTCACGAACACCGGAGATATGGTCCATGACCTGAAGATCGGCGACAACGAAACCGGCCGCGTCGAACCCGGCAAGACCGTCGAGCTAGACGCCGGCCTCATCGAGGAGACCACCCAGGGCTACTGCACCATCGCGGGGCATAAGGCGCAGGGCATGGTCTTTGACGTCAACGTCACCGACGCGCCTGCAGAAGGCGACGCCATGGCTGGCATGCACCATCACTCAGCTAGCCACCCAGACGTGCCCAGCGCTGCCGAGCGCACCCAGGAACGGGAGGGATTTAAGGCCTTCGATGCTGCGCTGCCGGCTGCAAAGGCAACCACGCACGAGGAAACCTGGACCATGACCGAGGACGAGGTCGAGGTAGCGCCAGGTGTAAAACAAACGCGGTGGCTATTCAACGGCCAAGCCCCAGGGCCAACCTTGCGCGGCAAGGTGGGCGATAAGTTCAAGATCACCATCAAGAACGAGGGAACCATGGGCCACTCCGTGGACTTCCACGCCGGCGAGGTCAACCCGGATGAGAACATGAAGACCATCGCGCCGGGCGAGTCCCTGACTTATGAGTTCACCGCGCACCGCTCCGGCATCTGGATGTATCACTGCTCCACGGCGCCGATGAGCCTGCACATTGCCAACGGCATGGCCGGCGCGGTGGTCATCGATCCGCCAGAGCTTGGCGACGCCGATGCGGAGTACGCAATGATTGCGGACGAAATCTTCCTGGGCGACGAAAATGGCGCCGACGCCGACCGCGTCTCAAACGGCGAGTACGACCTGATGGCGTTTAATTACTATCCGAATCAGTACGACCTTGAGCCGCTGCATGCCAAGGTGGGCGATAAGGTACGCATCTGGCTGCTCAACGTGGGCCCAGACCAGCCGTTGTCTTTCCACGTGGGGGGCGAGCAATTCGACACCGTCTACAAGGAAGGCGACTTCCTCATCAAGGACCTGGATGATGCCGGCTCTCAGGCCGTGGATCTCCTACCCGCGCAGGGTGGATTCGTGGAGATGACCTTCAATGAACCCGGCACCTATAGCTTTGTCAATCACATCATGACCTCGGCTGAAAAGGGCCAGCACGGAAAGATTGTGGTCTCGCGGTAGTCATTGCTCGGCGGCGCTCCCATTCGGCGAGTTCAGCCAAGGTATCGTAGTCCTCTTCCGCGCCTGTACCCGGCACCGCGATGAGGCGAGGGACTGCGTGCAACAGCCTGCGGGCTGACTTGTTGTGCAGGCAGTCGAAGGAATCTACCGCTTGGCGCAGGCCGTTGTAGTGCCATAGCGCGCACAGTGGCTGGATAAAATCGCCGCTTAAAGCCGCCGCTACCGAGGGAATCGAGCTTTGCGCTTCGCAGGCGGCGAGTTTTTCCAACAACTTTGGCAGCATTTGGGGCGAATCCGGCGCATCCACAGATAACACTGCGATATAGCGAAGTGGCGCTAAACTACGTGCTTCCAGGTTCTTCAGGCCTGCCGCGATGCCAGCTGCAGGCCCACCAAAAAGCGGATTTTCGCATACCTGCGGCAGGCCCAGCGGAAACGGGGAAACCACGCAGACCGGCGCGCCATAAGGAAGCTGCCTGCGCACGACGTCGACAAGCCTTTCGCCCCGCACACGCACCGAGCCCTTATCGAGCCCGCCCATCCTGGTGCCGTGGCCGCCTGCCAGGATGATGACTCCTAGCTCGTGCGGTTTGTAGTTCAGCATTGCTTAGGTTTTAGGAAGCTCGCGGCTCCAGTCGCCGGAACGGCCACCGGACTTTGCGGTGATCCCACAGCGGCGGATAAATGCGGAGCGGTCGACGCCTTTTACCATATCGATGATGGACAGCGCCGCAACGCTGACCGCGGTAAGCGCCTCCATCTCCACACCGGTGCGATCGGCGGTTCGCACCGTTGCCTCGATGAAGACGTGGTCGTCTCGGATTTCCAGATCGACCGAGCAACCATGCACGCCGATGGTGTGGGCGAGGGGAAGCAGTTCCGGGACCTTCTTGGCCGCCGAGATACCGGCGATGCGCGCGACCGCTAGCACGTCGCCCTTGGGAACCGTGCCGTCGCGAAGCGCAGAAAGAACATCAGGAGAACACGCGACCTCGCCTTGCGCGGTAGCGGAGCGGACGGTGGGCTGCTTTTCTGTCACATCCACCATGTAGGCGGAGCCGGAAGAATTGAGATGGGTAAATTTCATGGGGTCTAGTCTAATTAAGTCCTAATCGAGAATTAATAGACAACCACGCGGACTTCATCGCCAGCCTGAATTTCGGAGGTCACCTCAACCAGGCCGCACGTGCCGTGGAGCGAGGCCACAAAGTGGCTGCTCAACCCGCTGGCAAAGGGGTACGCCACGACGGCCTCGCCGAACTCCAAGCGCGTGGGCACAAATGCCGTGCCGTGCTTGTGCGCTATGGGGAAGGCCTCCCCGGCGCGCGCGACGATGGTGCGTCCGCTGCAGACCTTCGTGCGGGCAGGGCGCCCGCTCAAGGCCTCGAGGAAAGGCGAAACATAAAGGTGGTAGGAAACAAACGCCGCTACGGGATTGCCCGGCAGGGAGATAACTGGCAAACCTCCATAGAGGGAAAAACCTTGCGGCGTGCCCGGCTTTTGCTTGACCCCGCCGAACCAAGCCTCACAGTCCTCTGCGGCCTGAAGCGCGGTCTGCGTGACGTCGAAGGCACCGGCGGAAACACCGCCCGTCGTGATTACAACCTCGTGGGAATAAAACAGCTGCTCAATCGTCTCGCGCAGCTGCTCCGGGGAGTCGGAAGAGCGCATGTGCGTTACCACCGCATGCGGGATGGTGGAGCGAATCAGCGACTCGATCATCGGCCCATTCGAATCGGGCAACTGGCCCGGCTCGAGGCTCGAGCCCTCGACCAGTTCGTCGCCGGAGGAGACCACGCCTACGAGAACGGGGCGGTAGACGCGAACATGCGTGATGCCAGCCGAAATCAGCGCGGCAATAAGGCCGGCATCGACCACGGTACCCGGCTTGGCGATGGTCGCGCCCTCCCGAACGTTTTCTCCCTTAGGGCGGATGTGCGTGCGCCTTGGCGTCTCGTTGATGGTGACCTCACTCGGCAGCTCGTGTGGGCCGGCTGGAATATCGGTCAACTCCACCGGGACTACGACTAGGCCATCGTTGTCCTCCGGAACCGGCGCGCCGGTCATGATGCGCACCGCCTTGCCCGCTGGCACCTCCTTGGGTGCTTGGCCCGCCGGAACGTCGCCTGCGACGGGCAAACGCGCAGGCAGCTCAACCAGATCCTTTAGGTGTACCAAGAAACCATCCATCGCAGAGTTGCTAAAAGGCGGCACCGCTAGGCGCGCAGCGACGTCTTCTGCAATAACGCGGCCCAGAAGTGTCTCGTTGACTGGCTGGGCTTCCGGAAATACCTCTACCGGCACCGGCCGGGCGTGAGACATTATCGCCTCGAAGTGTTCTTGTGGGGTGCGCATGCTTTTCAACCTAGTTCCTTAGCCTTTAGCCACCGATTGCTGCCATCAAACGATCCGGCTGCAAGAAACCCTCGTCATTCACGCCGTGGCCGGGCAGCTTCGCCCACATTTCTGCGGCCCAGGCCTCCATGAGCTCTTCATCGCTGGCGCCCGCGCGCATGAGGTCGCGAAGAGAGGTCTCCGAATTACCGAATAGGCAATTGCGCACCGCACCGTCAGTTGTCAGGCGCGTGCGATCGCAGGAACCACAAAAGGAGCGGGTGACTGAGGCGATGACGCCGATTTGTCCTATCTCGTGGCCTCCGCGATAGACATTCCACAGTGATGCCGGGGCAGAGCCGCGCGGCTCATCAGCGGGGGAGAGCTCGAAGGACTCGCCGAGGCGGGCCAAGATATCGTCCGCGGTCACCATATCCTCGCGCCGCCACTTATCGCGCGGGCCCAGCGGCATCTGCTCGATAAAACGCAGCTGTGCGCCTGCCTCAATGCAGTATTCCGTCAGCGGGATAATAGAATCCTCATTAATGCCCGGCATCACTACCGCATTGACCTTGACTGGGTGCAGCCCGGCGCGGGTCGCGGCTTCGATGGCTGTGAAGACATCCTGGATGCGGTCGCGCCGGGTTAGCCGGGCATAAAGCTCGCGGTCGGTGGTATCGAGCGAGATGTTCACGCGGTCGAGGCCTGCTTCCACCAATCCATCGATACGCCGGTCGAGGCCCAAGCCGTTCGTGGTCAGTGCGGTAGACGGTGATTTACCTTCGTCGGTGCGCAATTGCTTAGTAGCAGCGACAATCTTCTCCAAAGACTTGCGCAGGAGCGGTTCGCCGCCGGTGAAACGTACCTGGCGGATGCCTAGCTTTTCGACGCCGATGCGGATAAGGCGGATCGTTTCCTCATCGCTCAAGGTTTCTGCGGTGGGAAACCACTCGAGCCCTTCGGCCGGCATGCAATACGTGCAGCGGAGATTGCAGCGATCAGTAAGCGAAACGCGCAGGTCGCGGGCCCTGCGGCCGTATTTGTCTAGAAGCGGATAAGTCATTGTCGTCCTAGTCTATAAGGAGAGCGGTCTTATCCATATTAACCCGGAAATATTCGCGTTTAATCCGGGGGCTAATCACGGGGCGGGAAATGCTGCGGCAAGTCATCCAGACGCTGTGACTCGCCAGGGCCTTTCAATCGAATGATGTTGTATTCGCCTTCAGCCAAGTGTGAACGCAGGTCCTTCTTATCGAACTTGCCCACCGAGGTTTTGTCGATGTGCTTTACGAAGGTCCAGTACTCCGGCAGCATCCACGAAGGCAGCTCCTTGCGCATACCCTCGCGGATGCGCTCGGCGGTTTCGATTGTCGGAGAAAACCCTGGTGCCAACACCGTTACCGCCAGAGGGCGTTCCACCCACTGTTTATCCGGATAACCGATGACGGCGGCTTCCACGACGACGGGGTTAGCCATGATGAGGTTTTCGAGCTGGACGGAATAGATCCACTCGCCGCCAGAGCGGATGACGTCGCGGGCGCGGTCTTCGACGGTCAAGAAGCCGTCTTCCGTTACCGAGCCGACGTCGCCAGTGCGCAGCCAGCCATCCGCGGTGAATTTGGATTCGGCATCCTCGACTTGCTTGCCGCGGAACTCGTCGGCACTACCGCCCGGTTCAGAAGTGGGCGAGTGGTAGTAGGAGCCGGTAACGAGGTTGCCGCGGACCTGGATCTCGCCGGCATTGCGGTCGGACTTGGGCACGACGACGCCGTCATTGACCACACGGTATTGCAAGGAGGCCGGGAAGCGTCCTTGGGATATGCGGTATGCCCAGCGGGTATCGCCATCAGCACCCTGGGGCGGGCGGGCCACCGTGCCCACCGTTGTGGTTTCCACCATGCCCCACACGTGCACGACGTCGACGCCGTAGCGCTCCTCCCACATTTTGATCAGCTGCGGCGGGACGGGGGAGCCGCCGGCGAAGATCTCGGTCAGCGTCATACGGTTTGGGGGATTTTTGAGATAGTGCGCGAAAAGCTGAATCCAAATGGTGGGTACGCCATGCGCCACGCGGGGCGAGGTGGCGGCGATGATGCTAGCAAGCGTCGGTGCCGATACGTCGGCGTCGGGAAGCACTAGTGGCGTGCCCGTCATAAAGGCGGCAAAGGGAACGCCCCAGCTGAGCACGTGATAAATCGGGATGCAGCACAGGAAGGTCTCGCCGTGGGTAACGCACAGCGAATCGGAGGCGCGCAACTGCATGCTCTCCAGGTAGAGCGCGCGGTGGGAATAGACCACGCCTTTGGGCGCGCCAGTGGTGCCGGTGGAATAGCACAAGGCGGCCGACGTCCGCTCGTCTAGCTCAGGCCAGTTGTACTCGGTAGGGCGGCCGTCGAGTAGCGCCTCATAGGAATAGACCTCGATGCCAGCGCCAAACTTGCCCAGGTAGTCGGCGGGATCGGTTAGACCAATGAGAACCACCGCACGCACGGTTTTTACGCCGTTTAAGACCTTAGCCAGCTGATCTTTTAAGCGCGGATCGGCAACTACAATTTCCGCTTCGGAGTGGTTAATGATGTGGCGAATCTGATCATTCATTAACTGCTTGTTTAGCGGGGTGAAAATAGCACCCTTGCAGGCACTGGCGAACATGACCTCTAGGTGTTCAGCACAGTTCCACATGAAAGATGCCACGCGCTGGTCCCCAGTAATGCCCAACTCATCATGCAATGCGTGCGCGAATGCGGCCGCGCGTGCGCCGATGGCGGCGAAGTCGGTGGTTTCCGGCTCGCTATGGTTGCGCCACGTGGTCACCTGCGTCTGCCCATGCACCGTCGATCCGTATTCCAGGATGCGGGTCAGGGACAGGGGGATATCCTGCATGGTAGAAAGCATGAGTCCTACTTTAGCGGTGTCACTTCCGGCGCGGGATGCTAATACGGTATAGTGGCTCGTGACTGACGCGGTCTAGCCCGAATTTTAGGAAAGCTCCCGCGTAACCGAGTATTGCAGAAGCGCCGCAGAGCGTTTCTTTTTCTCGCTCGCAGTCGCCTTCTATCAATTCTCCTCCGTGACATTCCTTTTCCCAGAGGAGAGGCCTAGATATCTCACCGCCCGCGGCTTCCCGCTTGTGGCGGCATGCACCATAAAAATACAGATTGGCTTCCAGCGCTTAAGCCGGACTGCAGGCGAAAAGCATTTAGACGCTGGTGAAGCGACGAAAGGATATCCGTGAGCAATACGGACAAAGCCGCAGCACAGGATTACGCATCCATGAAGCTGCCGGAACTGCGCAAGCTGGCTGCAGAGCGCGGCCTGCGCGGCATCTCGGGTCTGCGCAAGGGCGATCTGATCACCGCCCTGAGCACTGGCCAGGTACCTGCGAAGGCGGAAAAGGCGGAAAAGCGACAGCGCCGCACACGTAAGCCTGCTGAAGAGAAGCCGGCAAAGGCTGAGGATAACGCCAAGGATAGTGGCGAAGACAAGGCTCAAGAAAAGGCCCAAGAAAAGGGTGAGAAGAACGAGGAACAGCGCTACGAGTCGCGCTCCCAGGCTCGCCGTGCCCGCCGCAACCGCGCCCGCCGCCAGGAGCGCGAGAACGCCGAGGCAAAGCAGGAGGGCGCTAAGGAAGAGGCTAAGGAGTCGAACAGGGAGTCGAACAAGGAATCAAACAAGGATTCCGAGAACTCTAACGACAATCGCGATAACAATAACCGTGACAACCGTGATAACGGTGAGCGCAACCGCGGCAACCGCAACCGCCGCCATGATGACGATGACAACAACGGTGGCGGCCGCCGCAACCGCCGCAACCGCCGCAACCGCGGTGGTAATGACAACAACGGTGGCGGCAACGATCTCCAGATCCGCGAGGGCGATGAAGTCCAGGCAGTAGGCGGTATCCTCGAGGTCGTCGACAACAACGTGGCTTTCTTGCGCACCACTGGTTACCGCGCGGCAAGCTCTGACGTCTTTGTCAACAACAACTTGGTCCGGCGCTTGGGCCTGCGCTCTGGCGACGCCGTGACCGGCCAGGTCAAGGTCTCTGGCCCAACTCATACCCACGGCAATGGCCGTAATCGCCGCAAGTACAACCAGTTGGTGCAGGTTGACACGGTAAACGGCATGGAGCCAGCAGCGGCACAGGACCGTCCTCACTTCTCCAAGCTGACCCCGCTGTACCCGAACCAGCGTCTGCGCCTGGAAACGGATCCGAAGATCCTGACCACCCGCGTTATCGACCTCATCATGCCTATCGGCAAGGGCCAGCGTGCGCTGATTGTTTCCCCGCCGAAGGCCGGTAAGACCACCATTTTGCAGAACATCGCCAACGCGATTTCCGCAAATAACCCAGAGTGCTACCTCATGGTCGTCCTAGTAGACGAGCGCCCAGAAGAGGTCACCGACATGCAGCGCAGCGTCAAGGGTGAGGTCATTGCCTCTACCTTCGACCGCCCGCCATCAGAGCACACCTCCGTTGCCGAGTTGGCCATCGAGCGCGCGAAGCGCTTGGTGGAGCAGGGCAAGGACGTCGTGGTTCTCTTGGACTCGATTACCCGCCTGGGCCGTGCTTACAACAACTCCTCCCCAGCATCCGGCCGCATCCTCTCCGGTGGTGTGGATTCCAATGCGCTCTACCCACCGAAGCGCTTCCTGGGTGCTGCCCGCAATATCGAAAACGGCGGTTCCCTTACCATCATCGCCACCGCGATGGTGGAGACCGGCTCCACCGGTGACACGGTCATCTTCGAGGAGTTCAAGGGCACCGGCAACGCCGAGCTCAAGCTCGACCGCGCCATTTCCGAGCGTCGCATCTTCCCGGCCGTGGACGTTAACCCATCCGGAACCCGCAAGGACGAGCTGCTGCTCGTTCCGGAGGAAGCGCGCATCATGACCAAGCTGCGTCGCATCCTTTCTGGTTTGGATTCCTTCGCCGCTATCGACTTGCTCATCAAGCAGCTGAAGAAGACCCGCTCCAACGGCGAGTTCTTGATGCAGGTGGCAAGCTCGGCGCCGATGGTCGCTGACAAGGAAGCTGAGGATTACATCTAATGGCTAATCAAGTTTCCCTCGTAGACGACATTGTCTCCGAGTACCAGGGCATCGAGATGCAGATGGGCGATCCTGAGGTCGCTGGCGATCAGACGATGTTCCGTAAGCTGTCTAAGCGCTATGCCGAGCTGCGTCCAATCGTCGCGGTCAACAATGAGCTAGAGCAGGCTCGTCAGGGCCTCGAAGATGCCAAGGAAATGGCCTACGAGGACCATGACTTCCAGGACGAAGTCGACCGCCTCGAGCCGCTCGTCGTTGAACTGGAGGAAAAGCTCGCTGACCTACTCGCTCCACGTGACGAGCACGACTCCGAAGACATCATTATGGAGATCAAGGCTGGCGCCGGCGGCGAGGAGGCCGCATTGTTCGCAGGCGATCTCGCGCGAATGTACGAGCGTTATGCCGACAAAGCTGGTTTCCAGTGGGAGGTCTTGGGCCTCAACGAGTCCGACTTGGGCGGCGTGAAGGACATGTCCATCTCGTTTAAGTCCAAGACCCCGTCTCGCGACGGCGCTTGGTCCGTATTCAAGTTCGAGGGCGGCGTCCACCGCGTCCAGCGCGTTCCGGTGACCGAGTCTCAGGGCCGCATCCAGACCTCAGCTGCCGGCGTGCTGGTTTACCCGGAGCCGGATGAGGTCGAATCCGTCAACATCGACGAAAAGGACCTGCGCATTGACGTCTACCGCTCGTCCGGTAAGGGCGGCCAGGGCGTTAACACCACTGACTCCGCAGTCCGCATTACCCACCTGCCGACTGGCCTGGTGGTCACCTGCCAGAAGGAACGTTCCCAGATTCAGAACAAGGCCCGCGCACTGCAGGTGCTGCAGGCACGCCTGGATCAGATCGAGCGCGAAGCCCGTGAGGCTGAGGCAGGGGAGCAACGTGCATCCCAGGTGCGCACCTTGGACCGCTCCGAGCGTATCCGCACCTATAACTGGCCGGAAAACCGCATCACTGATCACCGCATCGGCTACAAGGCGAATAACCTGGATTCCGTTCTCAACGGCGATATGCAGGATCTGATCACCGCTTTGCAGACTCAAGAGCGCGCCGAGCGCTTGGAGGCGGAAGACTAGAGGTGGATACCTACGCAATGGCGCTTCGCGATGCCGCGGAGCGCTTTCGCGCATCTGGAGTACCTAGCCCGGAGTGGGACGCACGAGTGCTTGCCGCCGAGCTCATTGGTTGTGGGCATATGGACATCCCGCTGGATGCCCAACCGATTCCCGGCTTTGCCATCGCCTATGAGGGCTGGGTCGCACGCCGTGAGGCTCGCGAACCGCTGCAGCATATTCTGGGCACGGCGTGGTTTGGTCCGCTCGAGCTCAAGGTAGGTCCGGGCGTGTTTATTCCACGCCCAGAAACGGAAGTCCTGGCGGATTGGGGAGTGCGGGTGCTTCGCGACGTCGCCAAGCCCCGCGTTGTCGACTTGTGTACCGGCAGCGGGGCACTGGCCGCCTATGTAAACCACGAGCGGCCGGACGCGGATGTTTTCGCGGTCGAGCTTTCTGAAGATGCGCTGCCTTTTGCCCGCAGCAATCTTGTCCAAGACGTGCATCTGGTCCACGGCGATGCAACAGACTTCTCGCTTCTGGCCGAACTCGACGGCTCCGTGGATCTCGTGCTCACGAATCCGCCTTATGTTCCGGAGACGCCAGACCTAGAGCCCGAGGTCTACCGCGACCCCCACATGGCGGTCTTCGGCGGCGCCGATGGCATGGAGGTCATCGACCGCCTCGTGCCTCGCATTGCGAAGTTACTGCGTCCCGGCGGGAAAGTGGGCATCGAGCACGACGATGCCACGAGCGAGGCCGTGCAAGTTGCGTTGCTGAATTCTGGGCGATTCCACGAAGTCGCAGTGCTGCGAGACCTAACAGGTACCGCGCGTTTTGTAACTGCTATTAAAAGTGCAACCGCCACGCCTGCGGGAGTACAGTAGGTTGGTCTGAACACACGAAGTGAGGAAAGAATGCAGGGAAAGATTTATAACTGTGCCGATAAGGCGGAGCGTGAAGAAGGCCTAGCCATCGCGGTCAAAGCAGCAAAGTCTGGCCGCCTCGTCGTGATGCCTACTGACACGTTGTACGGCCTCGGCTGTGACGCCTTCGACAACGACGCTGTGGCCAGCCTCCTTGCAACCAAGCAGCGTGGCCCCGATATGCCCGTTCCGGTCCTCGTGGGGTCTTGGGACACCATCCGCGGTCTCGTCGCGGAGTACACCGATACTGCGCGAGCACTCGTCGAGGCTTTTTGGCCCGGTGGACTTTCCATCGTGGTCCCGCAGGCGCCTTCCTTGCCGTGGAACTTGGGAGATACCCGCGGGACGGTGATGTTGCGCATGCCGCTGCATCCTATTGCCATCGAGCTTCTGCGCGAGGTTGGCCCAATGGCTGTGTCCTCCGCGAATATTTCCGGCCACCAGCCACCGACCAGCGCGCTGGCTGCAAAGCAGCAGCTTGGTAAAGCCGTTACCGTTTACTTGGACGGTGGTGAGACTGCCGTTGGCAAGCCTTCCACCATCATCGATCTCTCCGGTGAGCACCCATACCTGCTGCGTGAGGGCGCGCTTTCTGCCGAAGAAATCGCTGAGGTCATTGGCGTGAGCGCCGAGTCGCTGCGCACTCGCCCTACTGCCTAGACAAAAGGAGATTGTGTGAGTGGCACCGGTGTACCGCTGCGCGAGCTAGCGCTTGTCATTTTGGTTGCAGCGACCTTTACCTACCTCGCCACGGGCTTGGTACGTAGCTTCCTCGTCCGCACTGGGCGGGTAGCAGAGATTCGCCTGCGCGATTCGCATTCCCAGCCCACCCCGCAGATGGGTGGCGTGGCAATGTTTACCGGTTTCGGCGCCTCAGTCTTCCTAGCCGCCCAGCTTCCAGCCTTGACTCGCGGTTTCATGCCCGTGACCCCTGAGATGAATGCCGTGGTTTGGGCGGCGCTGGCCATCGTGCTCGTGGGCGTCATCGACGACGCCCTCGAACTGGGTGCGATAGTGAAGTTGGTCGGCCAATTGCTCGCCGCTGGAATCATGAGCGGCCTTGGCCTTACATGGACGCTTCTGTTTATTCCATTTGGCGGCGGAACTACGGTGTTGCTCGATCAAATCCAGGGCACACTCTTGACAACCTTCTTTACGGTGCTGCTCATTAACGCAATGAACTTTGTGGACGGCCTTGATGGTCTCGCCGCCGGCTTAGGGCTTATTGCAGGCGGCGCCATATTGATCTTTTCCCTCACGGTTCTGCATGACCAGGGTGGGGCAGTCTCTGCCTATCCGCCGGCGATCATCTCTGCCGCGTTGGTCGGTATCTGTGCAGGCTTCCTGCCGCACAATTTTGAGCCTTCGCGCATCTTTATGGGCGACAGTGGATCGATGCTTATTGGTCTCCTGCTGGCCGCAGCTTCTACCTCTGCTTCCGGCAAGATCAACATGTCGCTGTATGGCACCGTTGACATGGTGGCGCTCGCATCGCCTTTCATTGTGGTCGCCGCAGCTGTGTTTATTCCAGTCTTGGACCTTGTCTGGGCGGTTATTCGCCGCCTTTCGCAGGGCCGATCGCCCTTTTCTGCCGATAAGGCGCACATTCATCACCGCCTACTTTCGCTCGGCCATACCCACCGCCGCACTGTCTTGGTGCTATACCTGTGGGTCTCGGCGGTAGCTTTCGGCGCGGTGTCCTTTTCCATCGTCCCGTGGCCCGTTGCAGTCGCCCTTACCGCCATCGCGCTGGGGGTGGCATTCGGCGTCACGCTCATTCCTCTGCGCCGGGGCAAGCTTGGCCCAAGTAAACGGGCTACCACGGTGGTGGCGCATACCGATCCCGCCTAGGAGTCTCGGGCTGTCGTAGTGCGGTAGGCTTTTGGCCTATGACTGATCCGATGACAAACGCGGCAATAAACAACGTGGATGACTTTGACGACCCAGTTTTGCCGCTCAAGCGTGCACTGCGCTTCGGTTCGATTGCGCTGGTGGCCATCACGATTATCTCGCTCGCCGTTTGGGGTGGCATGCGTGGAATGCCGGGGATTTGGGGAGTGCTCGTCGGTGCCGGCATCGGCGGCGGTTTTGTCCTGCTGACGGTTCTTTCCGTGCTTGCCGCATCGAAGACTAGCCCCACCAACACGATCATCGTCGTTATGGGTAGCTGGCTCATCAAACTGCTGGTGCTGATTGTCATCCTCGCGGTCATCCGCGACATGGACTTCTACGATAAGATGGCGCTCTTTGTCACCGTAGTGATGGCCCTTATCGCAACGCTGGGCACCGAGGCCTGGGGCGTCGTCAGCGCCCGCGTCTCTTATGTGCATTAGCCACCCTGAAGAAGGGCGGCGGGGATAAAACACGAGCCCTTTAGTCTTAATTTCCTTGGGGGAAGATGTGGAAAGGGTGTTAATTCCACCCCCGAGGTGGTGTACAAAAACCGTTTGTGACAAAGGCCATACGGGGGCTTTTGCCTAGTCATGGGCGCTATTTCAGCCAAAAAATCGCCCGCGAGCTACGGGTGCCAACCCGTGCCTACCCTGGTACACGTGAATGAGGCCCTGAACTGATATTATTTCTCGCGGGTTACCACGGGACCGAGATTTTTGCATTGGATCCCGCGCGGTCAATCCCTGTCACTTCTTCGAAGATGTGCGACGGAGTCCGAAGTCGTGGCAGAGAGCTTGAGACGTCCATCGCACCGTCCGCAAAGTTATTTTGCGGCGGCCCTAACACGGGAGAGAACGCTGAGCGTTACAACATTGGCCATGAAAGGGCACTTCCACGCGCCTGATCTGGGTGAAGAATTCTTCCCGGGGCAAGTAGATGCTGACCATCTGTTCTTCGGCGACTTTGCCGACGGATGGTTCGCGCTTGATCGCCTTATGCTGGTGCGCATCTTGATGACGCTGGTATTGGTGGTTCTTTTCATGCTGGCCTTCAAGAACCCGAAGCTGGTTCCGAAGGGTCTGCAGAACGTCGGCGAAAATGCGGTCGATTTCGTCCGTATCCACATCGCCGAAGATATTTTGGGTACTAAGGAGGCCAAGCGATTCCTTCCGGTAATCGCGACGATCTTCTTCGCAGTCCTGTTTATGAATGTGCCGACCATCATCCCGGGACTCAACGTCTCGCCGAATGGTCGTATCGGCATGCCTATCGTCCTTGCAGTCGTGTCGTACATCGCAATGATTTACGCCGGCGCAAAGCGCTATGGCTTCGGCAAGTTCATCAAGTCCTCGGTGGTTATTCCTAACCTGCCGCCGGCTTTGCACTTGCTCGTTGTGCCGATCGAGTTCTTCTCGACCTTCATTCTGCGACCAGTTACCCTCGCCATTCGTCTCATGGCGAACTTCTTGGCAGGACACATCATTCTGGTCCTTCTCTTCTCTGCTTCGAACTTCTTCTTCTGGCAGCTGAACGGTTGGACGGCACTGTCCGGTTTGACCATTGTTCTGGGACTGGCTTTCAGCCTGTTCGAGCTCCTGGTCATCTTCCTGCAGGCCTACATCTTCGCGCTTTTGACGGCGGTGTACATCGAACTGTCCCTGCACGCGGATTCGCACTAAGGACGAGGTCGACGAGCGCGACCGAGAATAATCTCAACTTCACAGAAACTATCTCCCTGTCCGTAAACCTGCGGGCAGGACATACGAAAGGGAACGACTTTCACCATGAACGAAATCATTCTTGCACAGGATGCTGCCGCTAACCTCGACAGCCTGAAGGCTGTTGGCTACGGCCTCGCCGCAATCGGCCCTGGTATCGGTATCGGCATCGTTGCCGGCAAGACCGTTGAGGCTATGGCACGCCAGCCTGAAATGGCCGGCCAGCTGCGTACCACCATGTTCCTGGGTATCGCCTTCACCGAGGCTCTTGCACTTATCGGCCTCGTTGCAGGCTTCCTGTTCTAAAAAGTTCGCGTTTTCCTAAACCAACCTTTTAAGACTGGAGACCACATGAACAACGTCTTTTATACGCTTGCGGCGGGGGAGGAGAACCCGGGTTCCGGCAGCTTCTCCGTTCTTCTGCCCAAGAACTATGACATTTTCTGGTCTTTGATCTGTTTCGTTGTCATCTTGATTTTGTTCTGGAAGTTCGTTCTTCCGGCATACAACAAGATGCTCCAGGAGCGCGAGGACCGCATCGAGGGCGGCATGAAGCGTGCTGAGGCTCAGCAGGCTGAAGCTAAGGCTGCTCTCGAGAAGTACAACGCACAGCTTGCTGACGCACGTGCAGAAGCTGCAGAGATCCGCGAGCAGGCGCGCGAGCGCGGCAAGCAGATCGAGGCTGAGGCTAAGACCCAGGCTGAGGAAGAATCCCGCCGCATTGTCGCCTCTGGCGAGAAGCAGCTGGAAGCTTCCCGTGCACAGGTCAT
>NZ_KV800712.1:255327-260923 GCF_001810285.1 Corynebacterium sp. HMSC071F07 | reverse complement strand
AGCTGCGTTCCGATATCGGACAGAACTCCATCAACTTGGCTGAGAAGCTGCTGGGCGGCGAACTTTCTTCCGCAACCAAGCAGTCCTCCACGATTGACAACTTCCTGTCCGAGCTCGATTCTGTGGCACCGGCCGGAAAGTAGGCAACTATGAAGGCAGCTAGCCGCGAAGCCCTCGCACACGTAGAGTCCCAGCTGGATCAGATTCTGGCGCAGGACGATGCGATTGCGACGGCGGCACAGGCAGGTCTCGACCTTTTCGAGGTCGTTGATGTCCTTGATGCTGACCGCGAACTGCGCGTCGCGCTAACCGACGCCGCCGTTCCGGCTGCAAACCGCAAGTCACTGGTGCAGAACCTCTTCGGTGCAAAGATTGCTCCGGTCGCCACCCAGGTGATCGAAGCTTCTGCTGCCGAGCAGTGGTCCACCTCCCGTGACTTCGTCAAGGGTCTCGTGTCTCTCGGCCGCCGCGCTCTTCTGCGCGGTGCTGAGGCTCAGGGCCAGCTGGGCCCGGTGGAAGACGAGCTCTTCCGCCTGTCTAGCATCCTGAAGAACGAGGCAGAGCTGACCCAGCTGCTTTCCGACCGAACTGCTACGTCCGCACGTAAGCGCGGATTGCTGGCAAGCGTGCTCTACGGCAAGGTAACGATGTTCTCTGAGGCGCTCGCGCTCCAGGCCATCGGCCGCCCTGAGCAGAACCCGATCGATGATGTCGCGGCACTGGCCGACTACGCAGCTAAGCTGCAGGGTCGCACCATTGCTCGTGTTACCACCGCGGGTGAGCTGAATGATAGCCAGCGTGCAGCACTCGCTGAGAAGCTGGGCAAAATTTATGGTCGTGCGATGTCCATTCACTCTGAGGTTGACACCAGCCTCCTCGGTGGTATGACCATCCGCGTCGGCGACGAAGTTATCGACGGCTCCACGGCAGGCAAGATTGCCCGCCTGCGTGCCAAGATGGCTTAAGTCAGGCCGAAACGACAGAAATGATTAAGTAATTGCTGGAAGATACTACCGAGAGCAGGAAGAACATGGCGGAGCTGACGATCTCCTCCGATGAGATTCGTAGCGCGATTGCGAACTACACCTCGAGCTACTCCGCGGAGGCCTCCCGTGAGGAGGTCGGCGTGGTCATTTCGGCAGCTGACGGTATTGCGCAGGTTTCTGGCCTGCCATCCGTTATGGCGAATGAGCTGCTCGAGTTCCCAGGCGGCGTTATCGGCGTCGCACAGAACCTTGACACCAACTCCATCGGTGTCGTTGTCCTGGGTAACTTCGAGTCCCTCACCGAGGGCGACGAGGTCAAGAGGACTGGCGAAGTCCTTTCCATCCCTGTGGGCGAGGAATTCCTCGGCCGCGTTATCAACCCACTGGGCCAGCCGATCGACGGTCTGGGCCCAATCGCCGCTGAAGAGGACCGCGTCCTCGAGCTGCAGGCACCTTCCGTGCTGCAGCGTCAGCCGGTTGAAGAGCCGATGCAGACTGGCATCAAGGCTATTGACGCAATGACCCCGATTGGTCGTGGTCAGCGTCAGTTGGTCATTGGTGACCGTAAGACTGGTAAGACCGCAGTCTGCATCGACACCATCCTGAACCAGAAGGCTAACTGGGAGTCTGGCGACAAGGACAAGCAGGTACGTTGTATCTACGTCGCTATCGGCCAGAAGGGCTCCACCATTGCTGGAGTCCGCCACACCCTGGAGCAGCACGGCGCACTGGAGTACACCACCATCGTGGCAGCTCCGGCTTCCGACGCCGCCGGCTTCAAGTGGCTGGCACCGTTCTCCGGTGCAGCCCTGGGTCAGCACTGGATGTACCAGGGCAACCACGTCCTGGTCATCTACGATGATCTCACCAAGCAGGCTGAGGCCTACCGTGCGATTTCCCTTCTGCTGCGCCGTCCGCCGGGCCGCGAGGCATACCCGGGCGACGTCTTCTACCTCCACTCCCGTCTGCTGGAGCGTGCTGCAAAGCTCTCCGACGACATGGGTGCAGGTTCCATGACCGCACTGCCGATCATCGAGACCAAGGCGAACGACGTTTCCGCCTTCATCCCGACCAACGTTATTTCCATTACCGACGGCCAGGTCTTCCTGGAGTCCGACCTGTTCAACCAGGGCGTCCGTCCGGCAATTAACGTCGGTGTCTCCGTCTCCCGTGTGGGTGGCGCTGCACAGACCAAGGGCATGAAGAAGGTCGCCGGTAACCTGCGTCTTGAGCTTGCTGCTTACCGTGACCTGCAGGCATTCGCTGCCTTCGCTTCCGACCTCGACCCTGCCTCCAAGGCACAGCTCGAGCGCGGTGAGCGTCTGGTTGAGCTGCTCAAGCAGGCGGAGTCCTCCCCGCAGCCAGTCGAGTTCCAGATGGTTTCCATCTACTTGGCTGACCAGGGCATCTTCGACGTCGTTCCCGTCGAGGATGTACGTCGCTTCGAGGCTGAGGTACACGAGTACCTGCACTCGAATACCCCGCAGGTATTCGAGCAGATCGCTGGTGGCCAGCCTCTGTCCGACGAATCCAAGGATGCGCTCGTCAAGGCTGCTAAGGACTTCATCCCGACCTTCCGCACCACCGAGGGCCATAACTTGGGCTCCGAGGCAGAGGTCGAGGCACTCGATGCAGCAGAGGTAAAGAAGACCGAGCTCAGCGTCTCCCGTAAGACGGCTAAATAGAGTCCGCACAGCTCTAAGAATCAACCGTCGAGATAATAGAAGGGAGGAGCGAACACCATGGCTAATCTTCGTGAACTGCGCGACCGAATCCGGTCCGTCAATTCCACTAAGAAGATCACCAAGGCACAGGAGCTCATTGCTACCTCGCGCATTACCAAGGCACAGGCTAGGGTTGAGGCTTCACAGCCTTACGCACACGAGCTTGCGAATGTGATGAACAAGCTCGCAGCGGCCAGCTCGCTGGATCACCCGATGCTTCGTGAACGTGAAGATGGCAAGGTCGCCGCTATTCTCGTGGTCTCTTCTGACCGCGGTATGTGTGGTGGCTACAACAACAACATCTTCAAGAAGGCAGCCGAGCTCGAAGCCCTGCTCAAGAAGCAAGGCTACGAGACCGTCCGCTACGTCACGGGTAATAAGGGCGTTGGCTTCTACAAGTTCCGTGAAGCTGATGTCGCAGGCAGCTGGGCTGGTTTCTCGCAGGATCCGTCCTGGGAGACCACCCACGATGTCCGTCGTCACATGATCGACGGCTTCATTGCAGGTTCCAAAGGTACTGCCAAGTACCGCGACGGCCTCAACACCGAGGGCGAAGGCATCCGTGGCTTCGACCAGGTTCACGTTGTGTACACCGAGTTTGAGTCCATGCTGACCCAAACCGCGCGTGCACAGCAGTTGTTGCCGGTGGTTCCGGTTATTGAGGATGAGGAATTCCACCTCGGAGAGTCCGCGCTTTCCGACTCCGAGCCTACGGATCAGGTCTCGCCTGATTTCGAGTTCGAGCCGGATGCTGACACTCTTATGGAGGCACTGCTTCCGCAGTACGTCTCTCGTATCCTCTTTGCGATGTTCTTGGAGGCTTCCGCTTCCGAGTCCGCAGCACGCCGTACCGCAATGAAGTCTGCTACTGACAATGCAACCGAGCTGGTCAAGGACCTCTCGCGCGTGGCCAACCAGGCTCGTCAGGCACAGATTACCCAGGAAATTACAGAGATCGTCGGTGGCGCTGGGGCGCTCGCCGAAAGCGCAGAAAGTGACTAGATTATGACTTCAGCTCTGCAAGAGCAGAACACACAGTCGTCGGCTGTTGCCGGCCGTGTGGTGCGCGTCATCGGTCCGGTCGTCGACGTGGAATTCCCGCGTGGCGGACTGCCGGCACTGTACAACGCACTGACCGTCGAGATTTCTCTCGAGGCTGTTGCAAAGACCGTCACCCTCGAGGTCGCTCAGCACCTCGGTGACAACCTCGTCCGTACCGTTTCCATGGCACCGACCGACGGCCTCGTCCGCGGCGCTACCGTGACCGATACTGGCAAGCCAATCTCCGTTCCAGTCGGCGATGTGGTCAAGGGCCACGTCTTCAACGCACTGGGCGACTGCCTCGACCAGCCTGGTCTGGGCCGCGACGGCGAGCAGTGGGGCATCCACCGTGAGCCGCCAGCATTCGACCAGCTCGAGGGCAAAACCGAAATCCTGGAGACCGGTATTAAGGTTATCGACCTCCTGACCCCGTACGTGAAGGGCGGCAAGATCGGCCTCTTCGGCGGTGCAGGTGTTGGTAAGACCGTTCTCATCCAGGAGATGATTACTCGTATCGCACGCGAGTTCTCCGGTACCTCCGTCTTCGCCGGCGTCGGCGAGCGTACCCGTGAGGGCACCGACCTCTTCCTCGAGATGGAAGAGATGGGCGTTCTCCAGGACACCGCCCTCGTGTTCGGCCAGATGGATGAGCCGCCAGGAGTCCGTATGCGCGTGGCTCTGTCCGGCCTGACCATGGCGGAGTACTTCCGCGATGTGCAGAACCAGGACGTGCTGCTGTTCATTGACAACATCTTCCGTTTCACCCAGGCTGGCTCTGAGGTTTCGACCCTGCTGGGTCGTATGCCTTCCGCCGTTGGCTACCAGCCAACCTTGGCTGACGAGATGGGTGTCCTGCAGGAGCGCATTACCTCCACGAAGGGCAAGTCGATTACCTCTCTGCAGGCCGTTTACGTCCCTGCGGATGACTACACCGACCCGGCTCCGGCCACCACCTTCGCCCACCTCGATGCAACCACCGAGTTGGATCGTGGTATTGCTTCCAAGGGTATTTACCCGGCTGTGAACCCGCTGACCTCGACCTCTCGTATTCTGGAGCCGTCCATCGTGGGCGAGCACCACTACGAGGTTGCGCAGCGCGTCATTCACATCCTGCAGAAGAACAAGGAACTCCAGGACATCATCGCCATCCTTGGTATGGACGAGCTGTCCGAGGAGGACAAGGTCACCGTTCAGCGCGCACGTCGTATCGAGCGCTTCCTAGGCCAGAACTTCTTCGTCGCAGAGAAGTTCACCGGCCTGCCGGGCTCCTACGTCCCGCTGACCGAGACCATCGATGCTTTCGAGCGCATCTGCAACGGCGAGTTCGATCACTACCCAGAGCAGGCATTCAACGGCCTGGGTGGCTTGGACGACGTCGAGGCTGCGTACAAGAAGCTTTCCGAGAAGTAGGGAGTGGCACATGGCTGACATCACCGCTGAATTGGTATCCGTCGAGCGTAAGCTGTGGGCTGGTAAGGCCACGCTGGTTACGGCTGAGACCACTGAGGGTGAGATCGGCGTGCTTCCTGGCCACGAGCCATTGGTCGGTCAGCTGGCCGACAATGGTGTTGTGACCATCCACCCAGTCGACGGCGAGCGCCTCGTCGCCGCGGTCCAGGGTGGCTTCCTCTCCGTGTCCAAGGACAAGATCACTGTCCTCGCCAACTGGGCTACTTGGTCCACTGAAGTTGATGAGGCACAGGCTTCCGAAGACCAGAAGTCCGAGGAGTTTATTGTCCACAACCGTGGTGAAGCCGCTCAGCGAGCACTTCGTCGCGCCAAGGGCTAGGTAGAGTAACGGGCAGCAAAGCCCTTCCGCTCTCATAAGCGCCCCACCTTTCTTTC
>NZ_KV800712.1:215992-255227 GCF_001810285.1 Corynebacterium sp. HMSC071F07 | reverse complement strand
CAGGGGAAGATACTAGAATTTTGTCTAATATCTTTTAGGTTCAGGATTAAAAGGAGCGGCAGGATATGAACATTTCAGGTCTAGGCTGGTTGTTCCTCATCGTGGCGGCTTTTATCCTTTTGTGTCTTATGCTTGCTGCTCGCCGCTTTTTCAAGTTGCGTGCGCGCGGGACCTCTGTATTGCTGAGAACCCTTCCCGCTAAAAACTCTCGTTCTTGGCGTCATGGCGTGATGCGCTATAACGGGGAATACGTGGAGTACTTCAAGCTGCGCTCGGTTTCGGTCCAAGCAGACCTTCGTTTCAATCGCCTCGGCGTCGAGCTAATTGGCACTCGTCAATTAGACGATGACGAGGCTGCTTTTATGTCCGCCGCCAACCAGGTCATCCGCTTTTCCTTCGCGGATCAGGAATACGAAATCGCCACTGACCTACACGGAATCATGGGTCTTACCGCCTGGATTGAGGCGGCGCCTTCCAAGCGCTTGCAACGTCCTGACTATCGGCGTCTGCGCCAGCGCGCTACCCGTTTCACTAAGGAGTAGGCGGCTACCTATAGGGTAGAGAGCATGCGTTTAGTCATCGCTCGTTGCTCAGTTGATTATGTCGGCCGTTTGGATGCCCATTTGCCCGTCGCCGATCGCCTCATCCTCGTCAAGGCAGACGGTTCCGTGTCGATCCACGCCGACGACCGCGCTTATAAGCCGCTGAATTGGATGACTCCGCCGTGCACGCTGGAGGAATCCGCCATCACTGACATCGACGGCGAGGACACTGGCGAACAGCTGTGGCTCGTTGAAAACCCCAAGGGCGAGCAGCTGCGTATCACGATCGCGGAGATTCACCAAGACTTCTCCGTCGAATTGGGCGAGGATCCGGGGCTTGTTAAGGACGGCGTCGAGGCGCACCTGCAGGAGCTGCTCGCCGAGCACATCGATACCCTGGGCGAGGACTATTCACTCGTGCGCCGCGAGTATCCAACTGCAATTGGCCCAGTCGATATCATGGCCAAAGACCAAGACAATAAGTTCGTTGCGGTTGAGGTCAAGCGCCGCGGTGGTATCGACGGTGTCGAGCAGCTCACGCGCTATCTGGAGCTTCTCAACCGTGACGAGCTACTGGCACCCGTGCAAGGCGTCTTTGCAGCCCAGGAAATCAAGCCGCAGGCCCGTACGCTGGCCGAGGACCGCGGTATTCGCTGCGTCATCCTTGACTATCAAGATCTGCGCGGCATTGAGTCGAACGAGCTACGTCTTTTCTAATGCCACGCCGCAATAGGAGAAACCCCGTCAACCCCCGCCCGCTGCCTAAGGACGGCTCTACTTTTCTAGGTTCGCAGACCGTCGAGGGGCCAAGTTGGACCCACGGTGAACCTTTCATCATGCGCCACATCGGCAGCGCTGCAGCTACAAAGTTCTATATCTGCCCCGGCTGCAACCAAAATATTCCGCCTCGCGTTGCCCATATCGTGGCTTGGCCGCGTGATACAGGCGGCAGGGAAGATGACCGCCGCCACTGGCACCGTCACTGCTGGGAGCGTAGGTAGGATAGCGGGCATGATTGTTGCTTTTTCTGTCGCGCCAACCGTGGTGGGCGAGGAAACTGCGGAGATGTCTGCAGCCGTCGCCGAAGCCGTACGTGTGGTGCGCGCATCCGGCTTGCCCAACGAGACCAATGCCATGTTCACCCTTATAGAAGGCGAATGGGACGAGGTCTTTGCCGTAATCAAGGAAGCCACCGATGCAGTACGCAAGGTTTCGCCGCGTACCTCGCTTGTAGTCAAGGCCGATATCCGCGAAGGCGTGACTGGCCAGTTGACGCAAAAGGTGGAGTCTGTGAATCGACGTTTGGAGGAAAACAAGTGACCGGACCTTATGTAGGCGGTGCCCTTGACCTGGGCGCGCTGAAGCAGCAAAAGGAGACTGAGGAAGCGCCTTCCGGGGTATCTGCATTTTTCGAGGTAACCGAGGCTAACTTCGAATCCGAATTGATTCGCCGTTCCGCCGAGGTCCCCGTTATTGCGCTCATCGGTTCTTCGCGTTCGCCCGCCTCCGAGCAACTGAAGAATGACCTGCGCGCTGTCGCAGAGGCCGGTGGTCTCAAGTTCATCGTTGGCTACATCGATGCTGATGCTATCCCGCAGGTAGCGCAGGTCTTTGGCGTGCGAAACCTGCCGACCACCGTCGCCCTAGCTGCCGGCCAGCCGATTACCAACTTCGAGGGAGCCCAGCCCAAGGATGCACTGGAGCAGTGGACTGCCACGCTCGTCGAGAAGCTTGGGCCGCAATTGAGTGGTCTCAGCACCGAGACCCCAGAACCAGAAACTGCCGCGGACCCTCGCGTGCAGGCCGCCGAGGAGTCTCTAAACCGCGGCGATTTCGACGCAGCCATCGCCCACTACGACGCCATTTTGGCCGACGATCCAGACAACGCCGAGGTCAAGCAGGCCCGTAACACCACCCAGGTTTTGCGTCGTCTGGACCCAGCCAACCGCACCGAGGATCCGATTGCTGCTGCCGACGCCGCACCAAACGACGTCGCCAAGCAGTGCGATGCCGCCGACGCCGAGGTGGTCGCCGGTGCGCCTGAGAAGGCCTTCGAGCGCCTCATCTCGGCGATGCAAACAACCGCAGGCGACGACAAGCAAGCCCTCAAGGATCGCTTGCTCGAGCTCTTCGCGCTTTTCGACGCCTCCGATCCCCGCGTTCTGCAGGCACGAACGAAGCTCGCAAGCGCTCTTTATTAGCGAAGGGGTAATTAGAGCACCCCCGGCTTTCTGGAATTTCTGGATCGCTTTTATCCGGTTCTATTATCAGGGCAGAAATCCTTGACAGAGCCAATTAAAAGGCCAATTAAAAGGGAGTGCTCTATGCCGACTTTGCAACCAATTAATGGTCCAAAAATCCCGGAGCCCAAAGCCCCGAAGAAGGACCGTACCCACTGGCTCTACATCGGCGTTATCGTTGCGGTGATTGCCAGTATTGCCTTGGGTCTAGTCGCCCCGGGCGTTGCCGTTAACTTCAAGCCATTGGGCACGATGTTCGTCAGCCTCATCAAGATGGTCATCGCGCCAATCATCTTCTGCACCATCGTGCTGGGCATCGGCTCGGGGCGCGCTGCGGCATCGGTCGGTAAGGCCGGCGGCATCGCTCTGGCGTACTTCATCACGATGTCCACCTTTGCGCTGGCGATCGGCCTCGTGGTCGGAAACTTCATCGATCCCGGCGCTGGCCTTCATATTAGCGGCGGGGATGGCTCTAAGTACATCAAGGCAGGTGCGGAAGGCGAGGGTCTTTGGGGCTTTGTCAGCTCCATCGTCCCAGAGACCATGTTCTCGGCATTTACCTCGGGATCGGTTCTCCAGGTCCTGTTTATCGCGTTGCTGTGTGGCTTCGCCGTGCAGTCCATGGGCGAAGCAGGCGAACCTATTCTTGGCTTCGTCGCCAGCCTGCAGCGCCTCGTCTTCAAGATCCTCAACATGATTTTGTGGCTGGCTCCGCTCGGCTCTTTCGGAGCTATGGCAGGCGTCGTTGGTGAGACCGGCATGGATGCCGTGAAGTCCTTGGCCACCCTGATGCTGGCTTTTTACATCACCTGCTTCCTCTTCGTATTCGTGGTACTCGGCCTCATCGCCCGTGTATTCGGCGGTATCAGCATGTGGAAGCTCTGCAAGTATCTGGGCCGCGAGTTCCTGCTCATCGTTGCTACTTCTTCCTCTGAATCCGCATTGCCGAACCTCATGCGCAAGATGGAGCACCTCGGCGTGGAGAAGCCGACCGTGGGTATCGTTGTACCGACCGGTTATTCCTTCAACCTGGACGGCACCGCTATTTATCTGACGCTTTCCGCCATCTTCATTTCCGAGGCAATGCATATGCCGATGAACTTGGGCGAGCAGGTGGGCCTGCTGGTCTTTATGATCATCGCGTCCAAGGGCGCAGCGGGTGTCTCCGGAGCCGGCATCGCAACGCTGGCTGCGGGCTTGCAGTCCCACCGCCCTGAGCTCCTCGGCGGCGTCGACGTCATCATGGGCATCGACCGCTTTATGTCCGAGGCTCGCGCTCTGACCAACTTTGCCGGCAACGCGCTCGCAACCATCCTGGTTGGCCGTTGGACCAAGACCGTGGACATGGACCGCGTCACGAAGGTCCTCAACGGTGAGGAACCATACGCTGATTCCGGCAAGGACAGCACCGTTAACCTGCGCATGCCAGACGTGGAGAACCCAGCCCACGAACGCCTGCAGCCAACGCAGCAGGTTGACTTGGAACGCTACAAAGACGGCTCTGAGATGTACTACAAGTAGTTCTCGCTATACTGCGAGGCTATGACGAAAGTACTCTTCCTCTGCAATTCCAACCGCGGCAAGTCCCAAATGGCCGCAGCTTTGGCGAAGCTGCACGCTCCCTCGTGGGAGGTTTATTCGGCAGGCGTCCAAGTGGCCGAACCGGGCCAGTCCGGCGACGTAAATCTCGAGGCGTCTCATTGCCTGGCCGAAGTGGGTGCCGACATGTCTGAGGGTACGCCCAAGCCTGTCGACCCGGAGCTTGCCGCCAATGTCGACCACGTCATCATCGTCGGCGGCGCCGAGTACGATGGACCCGCCGAGCGCTGGGAGATTGAAGATCCCTCCCAGCGTGGCGTCGAGGGGAAGCAAAGGATGGTCGAGCTGCGCGATGACATCGACGCCCGCGTCAAAGAATTGATTGCGCGCCATAATTAATTTGGATACTAAAAACCTAGAAATAGGTAACATTTTCTAATAAGGTGCGGTGCATGACTAGTCCGCACCGAGCACCGATTTCGCCCGATCCTAGGCAGCAAGCCTTTGCAATCCGTGGCCTTAACAAATCCTTCAATGGTTCTCCCGCCGTCCGCAATCTAGATCTCGACGTCCCGCGGGGTTCTATTTATGGCATCGTCGGCCCCAACGGTGCGGGCAAGACCACCATGCTGACCATGGGCTGCGGTCTTCTGCGCCCCGATAGCGGCGAGTCATTCGTTGCCGGTCACCGCGTGTGGCACGATCCAATCCCTGCGAAGGCATCGATGGGCTTGCTCATGGACGGCGCACCCGTATTCGACCGCCTCACCGGCGCCGAGTATCTCTACTACTTGGGCGCGCTACGCAAGCTCGACGAGGGGGAGGCACAGCGCCGCGCCGCCGAGCTCCTGCACGTGCTCGCGCTTGACGACGCCGCCTCCAAACGCATCGCCGACTATTCCGCTGGCATGACCAAGAAGATTCTGCTTGCCGGCGCAGTACTCCATAATCCCGAGGTGCTCATCCTCGATGAGCCGCTCGAGGCAGTCGATCCAGTATCCGGCCGCCTCATCCAAAACGTGCTCGTGAACTTCGCTGCCCGGGGTGGCACCGTGGTGATTTCCTCCCACGTCATGTCCCTAGTCGAAGGACTTTGTACCTCCGTGGCAATCATTAATGATGGCCAAGTGCTTACCTCCGGCACCGTCGATGAGGTCCGCGGTGACAAGAGCCTCACAGACGTCTTCATCGAGCTCGTCGGCGGCGCTGATCTCGATTCCAACGCCTTCCAGTGGTTGGGTGGAAATTAGGCCATGATGGACACCAGCAAAACCCTCGTCAAGCTGCACCGCACACTATGGAGCAGGACCTTCAAAGAGAACACCGCGCAGTGGATGATGGTGGTCCTCTTCGTCATCTATGGCCTGATTGGTCTCGCCAACACTGGGCTTATGGCTGGCTTAGATCTGAGCGAAGGCACGCGCAATGCTCACGCTCTCACCACTGTCAACCTCATCGGCGTAGCGATTTACCTCATGCTCGCGATGATCATGCCCGCCGGTGAAAAGCAGCTTTACCCGGATACCTTGAAAGGCCTGCCGCTTTCTTTAGAAGAGGTCCGGCCCGCCATGCTGCGCATTTCTTTCCTTAACTCCCGTGCCTGGCTTTCTGCAGGTTTTAGCATCATCTGGGCAATCGTCGGTGCGATCATGCTCGTGAGCATCGGTGACTTCAATGTCATTGCCGTACCCGCATTCGTGCTCGGCATGGCGCTTTCGTGGTTTATCACCATCTGTTTGTCGGAGTGCCTGATGAGCATTGCCAGCAACGTGGTCAGCTTGGAAAGCGACCGCAGCAAGTTCATTGGCGGCATTCTCGGTACCGTATTGATGCTCTGCGTCATTCTCTTAAACGGTCAGATTGAAGATGCAGTGCCGCTCGGCACCATCGGCAAGTATGCCGCGTGGACGCCGTTTACCGCAGCGACCGGTTGGGCCACAGCGCTTGGCAATGGCTCTTACATGGAAGCACTCGCGCAGCTTCTAATCGCAATTGTCACCGCAGTGGGGCTCTTCGCGGTCTGGCGGCACTTAATCAAAACAGAATTCGCCCAAAGCCAGCAGCACGCCCGGCCTGCGCCAGCCACAAAGACAAAGCAGCACGGCGTATCCCGCCTCCGCCTGATGGGCCTGGCCTATCGCAGTCCCGCCATGATGGAGTACTCGCGCTCGTTGCTTTATATCGTCCGCGATATGCGCCTAGTAAATACCTTGATCTTCTTGCCGGTGCTCGCAGGATTCTGTCTCTACCACATCTTTAACGGCAACTTGGCCGCTGGTTTAGGCGTGCTCGTGATGCTCGGTCTCGTGGGCGGCCTACTCGGCGTCAACGACTATGGCTACGATGGCCCCTCCGGCTGGCTGAAGATGATGGCACCTTGTGCACCAAGCAAATTTCTGCTGGCCCGCCATCGCGCTCACCTGACGCCTTCTGCAGTTGTCATCCTCATTTGCGTCATCCTGGCGCTCATCATCAGCCCTGAACGCCTGAAGGTATTGGCCTTTGGTTGTGCTGCACTAGGAATGCTGCTTTCGGTCAGCGCCTGTTCACTAGCTTTGTCAGTTTATAACCCTTATCCAGTCTCTGCGCCGGGTACCAACGCGTGGACTGATAAGTCTGGCTACTCCGCACCCGCCTTTGTGGCCAGCCTCTTCGGACTCATCTTCGGCTGGATTGCAGTGGCCCCAGGTCTTGTTTGCCTAGGCATCGCCGTTACCCAAGACAAGGCTCCGTTGCTAGCAGTCGGTGTCATCTTGAGCCTTGCCGTACCGGCTATCGTGCACGCACTGGTGGCATATATCGCCGGCAAGCGGGTCGACGCCCGGATGCCGGAGATCTACGCCAAGGTCGACACCTGGGTCAGCTAGCCCACAAAGCGATACCACTGCACGGAGTTAGCCGGGAGGTGTAGCTCCGCGGAATTCGACGCGGAGTGCACCTTAATCGGCAGTGCATTACCCGCGCCCTCATAGACGGCGTCGTCAGTGTTGAGCACCATCTCCCACGCGCCATCCCGGGGCAGCCACAAGTGGTAATTCGGAATGGAGTTGCCTGAGAAATTGCACACGGCGAGCAGCGCCGAGCCATCGTTGCCGTAGCGCACGTAACCCAAGACGTTATTGTTCGAGTCATCGGCCTTGACCCACTGGAAACCATCCTGCGTGAAGTCCTGGGACCACAGGGCAGGGGTGTTCTTGTAGACGGCATTGATATCGCGCACCAAGCGCTTGATGCCGCGATGCCATTCACCGCCCCAGCCTTCGAGGTTGGCCCAGTCCACAGAGCTGGATTCGTTCCACTCCGCGACCTGGCCAAACTCTTGCCCCATAAACAGCAGGTTCTTGCCCGGATGCGAGAACATATATCCGTACAGCGCACGCAAGCCTGCGGCCTTGTTCCAATCGTCGCCAGGCATGCGCGTCCACAGCGAGCCCTTGCCATGGACGACCTCGTCGTGACTAAACGGCAGCACGTAGCGTTCCGAATAGGCATAGACCATGGAGAAAGTCAGCTCGCCATGATGATGCTGGCGGTAGATGGGCTCGTGCTTGAAGTACTCGAGGGTGTCATTCATCCAGCCCATATTCCACTTCAGGGAAAAGCCGAGGCCGTCCTCCGAGGTGGGAGCAGTAACGCCCGGCCAAGAGGTCGATTCCTCGGCGATGGTCAGCACGCCGGGATGCAGGCGTTGCAGGGTAGCGTTTGTCTCCTGCAAGAACTGTACCGCTTCCAGGTTTTCGCGTCCGCCGTACTGGTTGGGCAGCCATACTTCACGTGAGTAGTCCAAGTAAAGCATCGAGGCCACCGCATCCACGCGCAGGCCGTCGACGTGGAATTCTTCGGCCCAATACAGCGCATTTGCTACCAAGAAGTTGCGCACCTCGTTGCGGCCAAAGTCAAAGACGTAGGTTCCCCAGTCGGCCTGCTCGCCGCGGCGGGGGGCGGGGTGCTCGTAGAGTGCCTGGCCGTCAAAGCGTCCCAGTGCAAATTCGTCTTTGGGAAAGTGCGCTGGGACCCAGTCGATGAGGACGCCGATGCCGGCGTTATGCAGGGCGTCGATAAGCGCACGCAACTCATCCGGGCAGCCCCAGCGTGCCGACGGAGCGTAGTAGCCCGAGACCTGGTAGCCCCAAGAACCGCCGAAGGGGTGCTCTGCCACCGGAAGCAGCTCGACGTGGGTGAAGCCATGCTCGAGGACGTAATCGATGAGCTCAGCGCGCAGTCTGTTGTAGTCGGCGCCTTGCTTCCAAGAACCCACATGCAGCTCGTAGATGCTCATCGGTACATCGAGATTGCCGTTACGAGCATCCATCCATGCGGAGTCATTCCATTCGTAATCGTTTGCCATGACTACCGAGACTGTCTCCGGCGGAGCAATCGTTTGCTTCGCCATCGGATCAGCCTTATCGATGCGCCGGCCGTCCGCGGTTTGAATCGCGAACTTATAGCGCTCGCCGGGACCGATGCCGGGGACGAAGAGCTCCCAGACCCCGGTTGCGCCCAAACAGCGCATCGGCGACTGCGCGGGATTCCAGCCGTTGAAGTCGCCTACTACGGCAACGCCTTTGGCATTCGGCGCCCACACCGCAAACGAAACACCTTCAACCCGGCCCAAATGCGTGTCGTAGCTGTGCAGATTCGCGCCAAGTACCTCCCAAAGCCGCTCGTGGCGACCTTCCGAAATCAGGTGCAGATCGAAAGTGCTGGCAGTGGGCAAGAACCGGTAGCCGTCGGCCACCTCGACCGGAGCCTGGCCTGGGTAAGTCACCCGGAAACGGTAATCCTGCTCCTGGTCTAGTGCGCTCTCCCATAGGTCGTGGCCTACAGCATTCATCTCGTGCACGGCAGTTTCGGTGACCAGCTCCACCTTCTCGGCGCCGGGGCGACGAGTTAAAACCGTGCCGTCGTGCCAGCCATAAAAGTCATGTGGGGCATGGTGGCGACACTCGTTGAGGCGGGCGAGATCTGCTTCCGGAATGTTCATGTGTTCACGTTACCTAAATCGAAGGAGACAGGACTTAAGGTCGATAATCGTTGACGTCGCGCCAGGCAAGGCGGTCCAAGGAATGCGGGTCAGCCTGCGGCAGCACGAACAGATGGGCGACGTCGCGCATTGGTTCGAGTCGCACGAAGTTGCGGTTGGACCAGTTATAGGCGGCGCCGGCAATGGCATCGTGGACGGTGTAGACGTCACCGTCGGCTCTGCCGATCGCTTCCATTTCTACGGTAACGGTGGCTTCTTGGGCATTGCGCGGATCCAGGTTGATCACGGCCAGGATCACGTTGCCCGTCGCAGGATCTGCCTTGGAGTAGGCAATGATTTTTTCGTTATCGACGTCGTGGAATTTGAGGTTGCGCAGTTGCTGCAGCGCGGGGTTCTCACGGCGGATGAGATTGAGAAGGCGAATATAGGATTCCAGCGATGCGCCACGGGTAGCCGCCTCCTGGAAGTTGCGCGGGCGCAGCTCGTACTTCTCAGAGTCCATGTACTCCTCACTGCCCGGCGCCACGGCCTCGTGCTCATAAAGCTCATAGCCGGAGTACACGCCCCATAGCGGAGACAGAGTCGCGGCCAAAGCCGCGCGGATAGCGAACATGGCCCGCCCGCCGGTCTGCAAAGACTCGTGCAGGATGTCAGGCGTATTCACAAAGAGGTTGGGGCGGCAAATATCCGCCTGCTCCACGTGCATCTTGGCAAACTCGGTCAGCTCGCGCTTCGAGGTTTGCCAGGTGAAATAGGTATAGGACTGGGTAAAGCCTGCCTTCGCCAAGCCGAACAGCCGTGGCGCGCGGGTAAAGGCCTCCGCAAGGAAGATGACCTCCGGATGGGTCACGTGCACCTTGTCTATGAGCCAGGTCCAAAAGTTTGCCGGCTTGGTGTGCGGGTTATCCACGCGGAAGGTGGTTACGCCCGCCTCGATCCAGATCATCACGATGCGGAAGATCTCGTTGTAGATCGCGTCTGGGTCGTTGTCGAAGTTCAGGGGATAGATGTCCTGGTACTTTTTCGGCGGATTCTCCGCATAAGCGATGGTGCCGTCAGCCAAGACCGTGAAAAACTCTGGGTTCGTCTTGGCCCACGGATGATCCGGTGCGGCCTGGAGCGCCAGATCCAGCGCTACCTCGAGCCCCAGGTCCTGCGCGCGAGAAACCAGCTTTTTGAAATCGTCCATCGTGCCCAAGTCTGGGTGAGTGGTGGAATGATCTTGAATTGCCCACGGCGAGCCGACGTCGCCCGGTTCAGCCACCACCGAGTTGTTCTTGCCCTTGCGGTGAACCTTTCCGATGGGGTGAATCGGCGGGAAATACACTGTGTCGAAGCCCATGTCTGCGACTCGCTCCAACGCTTTGGCCGTGGTCTTGAAAGTGCCGTGGACTGGGTTGCCTTCTTCATCCCAACCGCCCGTAGAACGCGGGAAGAGCTCATACCAAGAGTTATAAAGCGCTTCTCGGCGCTCGACCAGTACCTCGTGGACCTCGCCTTCCACGAGCAAATCCCGCAAGGGGTGCGCATGCAGTTTCTTTGCCACGGCGTCGGAAAGCGCTGCCTCGACGCGCGAGGACAGGTCCAAAGACTCATTCGCTAGCGACTTAGCAACATCGGGCATTCCCGCCCGCTCAAAAAGCTCCGCGCCATGGAGGAGATCGTTGGAAAGCTCGGCGGCCGTCTGCCCCGCAGCCATCTTCTTTTCCACCGCATTGCGCCACGTTGCCATCGGGTCTGACCACGCATCGATACGGAAGAACCAGCGCCCACAGGTAAGCGGAGTAAACACACCATGCCTACGGTCAGGGTCAATTGGGTCTTGGTCCATGGTCACCGAGGAAACCGAAGGGGATTCGGTATTCCACACCGAAAGGGTTGCCGACACCGCATCATGGCCTTCCCGCCAGACCAACGCGGTTACCGGAACCACCTCATTAACCACGGCCTTAGTGGGAGAGAAGCTAGGACGGACATCATCGATGGCGAGGCGTGTAGTCATGCCCTTTAGAGTAGTGCAGCTGTGTCAGTTTCACCGGGCAACCAGAATTTCCGCAACAATATAGGACGTGAATGCTGTGAATAACGAAACAATGCCCGTAACTGACGAAGATTGGCTCATCGACTTCCGCGGCGTCGAGCTGCGCCGTGGCGGAAAAACCTTGGTGGGTCCAGTCGATTGGCAAGTAGAGCTCGACGAGCGTTGGGTCATCATCGGCCCAAACGGCGCCGGCAAGACCAGCTTGGTCCGCATTGCCTCTGCGGAAGAGTTTCCTTCTAAAGGAACTGCCTTTTTGATGGGCGAGCAGATCGGCAAGACCGACATGCGCGATTTGCGTGCCGCCATCGGCATTTCTTCCGCCGCAGTACAGCACCGCATTCCCGACGGCGAACGAGTCGACGACCTCGTTATCTCCGCCGGCTACGCAGTCCTGGGACGCTTCCGCGAGGAGTACCAAGACATGGACTTTAGCCGCGCCTTCGAAATCCTTGACCAGGTGGGCGCCCGCCACTTGGCCGAGCGCACCTGGGGAACCCTATCGGAGGGAGAAAAGAAGCGCGTCATCTTGGCACGTGCCCTTATGTCCAACCCTGAGCTACTCATCCTCGACGAGCCTTCCGCCGGCATGGACCTAGGAGGCCGCGAGGATCTCGTGGGCTACTTGGGCGAGCTGGCAATGGATGCCGATGCACCAGCAATCGTCATGATTACCCACCACGTCGAGGAAATCCCTTATGGATTTACCCATGCGATGATCCTCGATGAGGGTAAGGTCGTGGCGAAGGGACTAATCAATACGGTCCTTACCTCAGAAAACCTTACGCAGGCTTTCCACCAACCAATTCAGGTGGATCGAATCGGTGAACGTTACTTCGCTCGCCGCATACGCTAAACGGAACTTTGCATGACCCGACCCATTCACGAGCGCCTTGACGCGATCGACCACAGCGAAACCACCGGTTTTAACGGTGGACGCTTGGCCGCTACCGTCCTGCTGCTGCGCGACGGCCAAGAAGGGCTCGAGGTTTGGCTCCAGGAACGGGTCTCCACGATGCGCAATTACCCGGGGCACGCAGTGTTTCCGGGCGGGGGAGTAGACCCCCGCGATTTCCCGCCAAGAATGTGGAGTTCCGGCGATCTCTGGGCGGGCCGCTCCGTTATTTCCTTGGCCCGTCGCATGGGCGTTACCAAATACAAGACCCATGCCTTGGTCTTCGCCGCCATCCGAGAACTCTTCGAGGAATCCGGTACCTTGCTCGCCGTTCGCGATGACGGAATCGTCTCCGACGCCTCGCGCTATCACCGCGAACGTGTCATGCTGGAAACTCACGAGATTTCCTTTACCGAATTCCTCATGAACAACGGCATGCGCGCCGACGCCGACATGCTCATGCCGTGGTCTCGGTGGGCGGGCGAAGACTGCGGACAATGGTTCGATACCTTTTTCTTCATCGCCGTTCTACCGGAAGGCCAAGAGCCCGACGGCGATACCACGGAGGCAGACGACGCCGGATGGTTCCCGCCCCGCCTCGTCCTCGACGGGTGGCGCGCCGGGCTTGTCCGCTTGGCTCTTCCCACTTGGGCGCAAATGCTGCGCCTGAGCAATTACTCCACGGTGCGAGAAGCGCTTGACGACGCCTCTTTCTCCGACCTTCGCCCCATCATCGGCGACCCCGAGCACGACCCGCGCTACCGCGAATTCTTCAGCACTCAACCCGTAGACAGAATATGAGTTATACCCTCGCCGAGATCGACTTCTTAGTCCAGCACCAACCGGAGATAGCGGGCCTTGACCTTGAATTCAGCAAGGCTTCCCAATTAGGCGACGTCGCCAAGCTCCAGCAACAATTCGGTGAGCACGCCCGTGCCGTAGCCGAACTCATCAAAGCCCGAAACAGTAAAAAGCTGCCCAGCGACTGGCTTATGGACTCCGATTCCGTGCAGCAGGCCACCCCGCTCGAGGTAGCCAAACATCGTGCCGCTTTCTTGACAAGCCTGGGGGTCGAACTCGTCCACGATGTCACCTGTTCCATCGGTACCGAAGGGGCTGCGTGGGCTCCAGGAAAATATGTAGGCTCTGACCTCGACCGTTCGCGCATCAAGATGGCGCAGCACAACACCCCGCATCCCTTCTTCTGCGCAGACGCTTTGACGCAGAGCTCAACGGCACCCGTTATCATCGCCGATCCAGCGCGCCGAAGCGGCGGCAAACGCATTACCGATCCCGCAAAGCTCCTGCCGCCGTTGCCCGATCTTCTGGCGGCACACGAGTGCGAACTCGCCGTCAAGTGTGCCCCCGGCCTCGACTTTTCAGATTGGCAAGGTTTGGTATCCGTCGCCAGCGTCGACGGCAACGTCAAAGAGGCCTGCCTGTATACACCTGGCCTGGGCGTTGGCCGCAGCGCAGTCATGATCAAAGGCGGAAAGGCTGATGTTCTCTCCAGCACCGACTTCGACGAGGACGACCTGCCCGAAGCCGGCGACATTGGCACCTACATCATGGACCCAGACGGCGCGGTTGTACGCGCGGGGCTCGTGCGCCACTACGCCAAGCGCGAAGGCCTCCACCAGCTGGACCCGCGTATCGCATATCTGACAGGGGAGCGGATTCCGCAAGGGTGCTCCGGATTTGAATTCATCGAGGCGGTGCCAGTCAAGAAACTCAAAGCCGCACTGCAGTCACACGATGCTGGCTCCCTCGAGATACTGGTCCGCGGTCTAGACGTCGACCCCGATCAGCTGCGGAAGAAGCTTAAGCTCAAGGGAAGCCGTTCCATGGCCGTCATCATGACACGCATCGGAACTAAGGGAATCGCGTTGCTGTGCGGACCACGAGTAGTATCGTCCGAGGATAATTACGCAACATAAATCTATCGGAAAGGGAAGTGTCCAATGCCCGCAATCGTGGCTCTGGTCAAACACGTACCGGATACCTGGTCCACCAAGTCCCTCGAGGAAGACCACACCCTCGACCGCACGAGCGTCGACAACGTCATCGACGAGGTCAACGAGTATTCCGTCGAGCAGGCACTGCGCATCAAGGAAGCAAACCCAGACTTCCGCGTCGTCGCAGTGACCATGGGCCCTGCCGGCGCTGACGAAGCTTTGCGCAAGGCCCTCGCGATGGGCGCAGACGACGCAGTACACGTGCTTGACGACGCCCTTTCCGGCGCCGATGCACTCTCTACCGCCTGGACGCTCAACGCGGCCATCAACACCATCGAGGACGTCCAGATCATCACCCTGGGCAACTACTCCTCTGATGCTTCCACCGGCCTGCTGGCTGGCCTGCTCGCTGAGTACCGCCAGCTCCCGGCGATGACCGAGCTGAAGTCCCTCAGCCTTGAAGGCGGCGTGTTGCGCGGCGTGCGCGAGGACGCTCACGGCCACTGGGAGCTGGAGGCAACCCTGCCAGTCATCGCGACCTTCACCGATAAGGCCGATAAGCCGCGCTTCCCGAACTTCAAGGGACTCATGGCGGCCAAAAAGGCCGAGATCACCACCCTCGACGTGGCCTCCCTTGGCATCGATGCCGTGGCACCAACCACCACGGTGACAGCCGCCGCCCAGCGTCCTGCCCGCACCGCGGGTGAGGTCATCACCGAGCCGAATCCGCAGGAAGCCGCAAAGCAGATTGCCGACTTCCTCGCCGCGAAGAACCTTATCTAGGAGCCGAAAATGTCTCACGTATACGTACTTGTAGAGCACGAAGATAACGCCCTTAGCCCTGTTACCGGTGAGCTGATTACCGCAGCGCGTGCGCTGGGTACCGTTTCCGCAGTCGTCGTCGGCAAGCAAGCAGATGCCTTCGATTCCGAGCTGGCAGCCCTTGGCGCCGCACAGATCGTGCAGGCAAGCGCTGAGGACTACGAGCACCGCATCATCCTGCCCGAGGTCGATGCCCTGCACGCCCTCGCCGCCGCGAACCCAGCCCCAATCGTGCTAGCTGCGACCCCGACCAACAACGAGATTGCCGGCCGCCTTTCCGCGCGTCTGGCTTCCGGCGCCCTCGTCAACGTCGACGAGATTAACGCCGACGGCTCCGCGCACTTGACCATCTTCGGCGGTTCCTACGAGACCACTGCTACAGCGTCTGGCGCGAGCCCGATCTACACCCTGCGCCCAGGCGCAGTCGCCGCGGATCCGCAGCCGGTAGCCGCCGCTCCGGCGCCGATGCCCCTGCCGGCCGCAACTGCCAAGGACGTCACCGTCACCTCCTTTACCCCGCATGAGAAGTCTGCTCGTCCGGAGCTGACTGCCGCGAAGGTAGTTGTCTCTGGTGGCCGCGGCGTCGACGACAACTTCTCCACCATCGTGGAGCCGCTTGCCGACGCCCTCGGCGGTGCCGTCGGTGCCACCCGCGATGCAGTCGATCAGGGCTTCTACGACCCAGCACACCAGGTGGGCCAGACCGGCGTCACGGTTTCCCCGGATTTGTACATCGCGCTTGGCATCTCCGGTGCTATCCAGCACACCTCCGGCATGCAGACCTCCGGCACCATCGTTGTGGTTAACCAGGATCAGGACGAGCCTTTCTTCCAGATCGCTGACCTCGGCGTCGTCGGTGACGTCCATGAGATTTCCCCGGCTTTGGTCGCTGAGCTGGAGTCCCGTAAGTAATGTCGCACTACTTTGACTATGCGGCTACTCAGCCGATGCGCCAGGTGGCCATCGATGCGTGGGTGGCCGCCTCTGGCGCGGTAAACTCCGGCGCGCAGTATGCCTCGGGCCGAAAAGCCCGTTCCGTGCTTGACGACGCCCGCGAGAAAGTCGCGGAAATTCTTGGCTGTGAGCCGATCGAGGTCATCTTCACCTCTTCCGGCACCGAAGCCGACAACATCGCCATCCAAGGCTTGTACCGTCTGGGCACCACCAACCGCGTTGTCTCGACTCCTATTGAGCACCCAGCCGTGCGCGATAGCGTTGCCCAGCTGCCGGATGCACAGGTCGATCTTCTGCCCGTCGATCGTTATTCCCACGTCAGCGACTTCTCCGCACTAGATACGCCTGCCGACGTTGCCACCTGCATGTGGGCAAACAACGAGACCGGTGCCATCCAGCCAGTTGCCGAGATTGTGCGCCGCGCAAACTTAGTTGGCACGCCAGTTCACATCGATGCAGTTCAGGTCACAGGCAAGCTGCCCATCGACTTCCACGAGCTCGGTGCTACCACGCTCGCGGCGAGCGCCCACAAGTTCGGCGGCCCACGTGGCATCGGCTTGCTGCTTGCAAAACGCAGCCCAGCCCCGCAGCCCATCGCTTTCGGAGGCGGCCAGGAGCGCGGCATCCGCCCGGGCACCGTGGACGTCGCCAGTGCCTCTGCTCTTGCGGCAGCGCTCGAGGAGTCTGTTTCCGAGATCGATTCCGAGACCAAGCGCGTCGGTGCGCTGCGTGACCAACTGCGTGCCGGCATTCTCTCCAGCATCGACAACGTCATCCTCAATTGCGAGGAACCTATGTTGGCTTCGCACCTGCATGTGTCCTTCCCCGGCACCGATGGCGACAGCCTCATCATGTTGCTCGATTCCTTGGGCATCGAGGCCTCGACCGGCAGCGCCTGCCACTCGGGCGTCAACCGCATGTCGCACGTCCTTGAGGCGATGAATGTGTCCGACTCTGATGGAATCGGTTCGCTGCGTTTTACCCTTGGTAGGAACACAACGCCTGCCGACGTCGAGTACGTCCTGGCGCAGCTTCCCGACGTCGTCAAGCGCGCCCGCAGCGTATAAGTACCGACCTCCCAGGTACTTAACAGCCTATTTGGCCAGCGCAGGCCTATGATTTAGGAGTGAATTTCCTCCTTGGCCTGCCGCTGGCCGAACCCGTAAATGGGGCGATATATGCGGTCATCGTGGTTCTTTCCGCGATAGTTGTTGCATGGGCGCGCAAGATTGTGCCTGTTGTTTTGGCTTTGTTTATATCGGTTGGTGCCTGGTATTTCCTCCAGCATTGGGATATCCCTGCTCATGTCTTCGTCGCCTCTGGTATCTGCCTCGCCGCACTGCTGCGTAAGCCGAAACTTTCCACGACGCTCGCGGGCATCGCATCACTCGTTGCAGTCGTCGCGCTAGTCAACCTCGAGTACCAGACCTATCCCACGGTCGCTTCCCTCGATCCGCGACCGGTGGCCCAAACCATTCCCGCCTCCGAACTAGCCTCGCACACGGGCAATTCCGCCGGTCTGGTTCATCTCGACTTACCAAGCCAAGGATTCAAAGCCCGCGAAGCTACCGCCTATTTGCCGCCAGCCTATTGGAGCGGAAAGCGCCTGCCGGTGCTCGTTTTGCTCCATGGCAATCCCGGTGGCCCAACCCAGTGGTTTGGAACTGGCGAAGCCGCACAGACCGCCGATGAATTTCAGAAGGCAAACGGGGGAGTATCGCCCATCGTCGTAGCAGTTGATGCCACCGGTTCTGAAACCGCCAACCCTGTTTGCGCGGACTCTCAATCCACCAAGGTAATGACCTATCTGACCAAAGACGTTCCAGCCCAGATCAAAAAGCAATTGCGCGTTGACGAAGACCAGTCGCATTGGACGCTCGGCGGCCTTTCCTACGGCGGTACCTGTACTTTGCAGGTCGCCACCAACCATCCCGAGGCCTTCGGAACTTATTTGGACTTCTCCGGTGAGGCGGAGCCGACCATCGGCAAGCATGCCGATACCGTCCAGAAGTTCTTTGGCGGAAACGAGCAAGCCTTCCAGGCGCAAAATCCGGCCTTCTTGCTGAAGAAAAATCGCTATCCCGGGCTCAGTGTCGTCTTCTTTGCAGGCGACAAGGACAAGCCCGCGATTGCTGCTCAAAACCAACTTGCTGAGCTCGTTCGCGGGGCAGGCGGAAAGACTTATGTCGGTGCTCTAAGCGGTGGCCACTCCTTCGGGGTGTGGCGCCCAGCACTGCGTCAATCCTTCGCTTTTGCTGCGCGCCGCGGGGGACTTACAGCCGTCCATGACCCATTCCGTGGAATCGAGGACAACGATGTTCATGCTTAAGCGATTTCCCGTAACTTTGCTCTTGATTGTGCTCATGTGGGTTCTCCACTTCGTGGACAATGATTGGGTTGAGGCAACCGGTTTGACCACCGTCACAATTGGCGGATCCGTCGTTGTAACCTTCTTCGCCATTCTTTTCGGTGGCCCTGCCGAGCGGGTCTTGGGCAGCAGGAAATACCTCGTCGTTGGCCTTTTCCTTCAGCTTCTTTCGTTACCGATTGCCTTTTTCATCGCGCGAGGCGTCGAAGTATCGGGCCTGAACCGATGGGGCGACGATCTCCTCAACAGCTACCTCTTTACACCAATCGGCTGGATTTTCGGCTCTGCGATGTATGCCTCCGCGAAGATGCCGCGCCTGTGGAAGCGCCGTTTTCGGGTTATCATCCTCGTTCTTGCGTTCACGAACGTCTTTTATGCCGGCTCGATGGCCGACATCTTGGGACTTACTGCCGCGGTATTCGGCCTCTTTTTAGGCCTGTGGCGTCATCCGCGGGAGACCGCAAAGCCCTCGTTGCGCGAGCGGCGCGTGCTCGTAGCTTTCATCCTCATCGCGGTTGCCATTAGCCCGGTGCTGGTTGCTATCAATCCAATCGCCGAAGGCCCATTTTCCCTTCTCACCGAGCTGATGTGGGGGCCTGCGCTTTCCGACGTCGCGGTTGCGGTTCTCTGCACTCTCGACGAAACGTCCAGGGACTGTATATCCGCGGCTGACGTCGCACGCATGCATGGTGTCGGTCCCTTGCTTGCCAACCTCATGCCGCTGCTTATCCAACTTGTATTGTGTTTCGGGCTCGTGCGTGGCCGCCATGCTGCGTGGGTACTTTCGTGCCTCATCCAAGTTGCTTCCTTGGCCTTCCTGCTCGTTCAGCTGTGGGACCTAGACCAAGACGGTTTCTTCATCTACGGGCTTAACCTATTCGAGGCCCTGTTGCCCTGGTTGTTCTGCCTCGCTGTGCTCATGTACTCTCGCCGGCTCTTCCAAGTTCGTGAAGCGCCGCAGATTATTAAAAAGCACGCGGCCTGGCTGGGTGGGGTATTCCTTATTTGTTCTGCCACCTGGTTGCTTTCTACATTGTTGGTGAAGTCTGCCTTTCTGGGCGGGGCGTCGCTAAGCGCAGCGTTGGCGGAGTGGCCGTTGCGCTTCTTGCCTGTAGTAATAACGCTCGTCTCTCCCCATGAATTGGTGCCGGCAAGTGGATTTGGCTGGTTTGTCTATTCGTGGGTCGGCAACGTGTGGTGGATGTGCGTCATTTGGGCGCTGTGGCGGTGCTTCTCCTCGCCCTCGGACCCGCAACGGGAATCGGACCGCTCGCGGGCACGGGAAATCCTGCAGCGCCGAACTGGCGATCACCTATCCTTCATGACCTTGTGGGAGGGGAACAGATATTTCTTCGCCGGCGATTCCTTCGTGGCATATCGCGCTTCCAATGGCGTTGCTTTGACATTGGGTGGACCGGTTGGCGATGACATCTCTCGCGAGTTCGAGGAGTTCGTCAAATCTCAGGGACTAACTCCTGCGTGGTATTCGGTGGCAAGCGATTTCGCGGTTTCTCATCCTGGATTGAAGCGGCTTCAGGTCGCGGACGAGGCGGTGTTGAGCTGTGAAAACACGGAGTTCAAGGGCAAGAAGTTCCAGAATATCCGCACCGCGCGAAATAAGGCAGCAAAAGAAGGCGTGAGAACCGTGTGGACCACGTGGGATCAACTCGATGTTGCTGTTGCCGCCGCTTTGGTCACGCTAAGCGAAGAATGGGTCGGCGAGAAGGCCCTTCCGGAGATGGGCTTTACTCTGGGAGGTATCGACGAGATGCAGGTTTCAGGTACTCGTCTCCTTTTGGCTCTAGACGATGATGGTCTGGTGCACGGCATGACCAGCTGGCTGCCGGTGCGGCGAGATGGGCAGTTGGTGGGCTACACCCTCGATGTGATGCGCCGTAATGAGCGAGGTTTCAAAGGGGTCATGGAGCTGTTGATTTCTGAGGCGCTCGTTATCGCGGCGGGTGAGGGCTGTGACTGGATTTCGCTTTCGGGCGCTCCGTTGGCAGGGACGACCGAGAATCCTTCGACCTTAGATTCACTGCTGATGAAACTCGGCGAGCAGATGGAACCGCTTTACGGCTTTCGGTCTTTAGCCGCAAGCAAGCGCAAGTTCCAGCCGGAGGAGCACAAGTGGTTCCTGTGTTATGAGGATGAGTTATCCCTCCCAGCGATTGGCCTCGCGGTGGTCCATGCTTACCTTCCGAATCTGAAGGCCACCGAGGCGCTTAAGGCACTTCGTCATTCAAACACTTAGCGTGCGCCTCCCTTCGCCGGGATTCAATGGCTTGGGCAAACGTTTGTACCCAGTTGCGCTTCTTGGGCGCTAGCGGGCCGGTTGGTTCGTCATACTCCCAGCGCCCATCGTCGAAGAGCCAGACGATGTCCCCGGTGAGCGGGTCCATGATGTAGTTGGCTCGGCCATCGGTCTTGATGTTGTGATGGTGCTGGCAGAGGCTCGCGAGATTCGAGCCTGCGGTCGGTCCGCCTTCGGCAAAGTTGATGCGGTGATCCTTCTGGCAGTCCTGCGCGGGTCTGTCGCAGTGTGGCATGCGGCAAGTGCCATCGCGGCCTTCGACGAAAGCGCCGATGGTAGAAGGTGTGGTGTAGCTAGGGCTCTCCGCGGTAGCGGCCTTGGCCATGTCACGTACGACCTTTGGCTCGAAGGAATCTGCGATCTCGGGGGAGACCCAGCCGGCACCCTGGATGAAAGCGGGTGCATTGGGAAAATCCGAGGCGCGGTACATATTCAGGATGACGATGGTCTCGGAGTTAGCCTCTCCACGGATGAGTTTTTCGAGCGCTTCTGCAGGAGTTATCTCCAGTTTCTCGGCGGTGTCCTTTATGCGTTGGTCGAGCTCATAGGCAGTTGCTGGTTCGTATTCGGCGCTAATGGCTTCTTTTCCACCGGGCACAGGGTAAGTGGAGTAAGAGTTGTTGGCTTCTTCCTCGCCCTTTTCAGGATCTACTTCTGGAGCGAGGAGTTTGATGAGGTCATGGATAAAGGTGCGGATGGCACGGCTAGAGGGCAAGACTTCTGCTGGGCTGGTGGGAGTGAAGAACTCACAAAGGGCTTCATCGACGCGTTGGAGAATCTCGGGAGTGGGTGCGCCTAGCTTGTTAAGGGCGGAGTCGATAGTGCACAGGCGTGTCATATCGAGGAAGTAGGAATCGAGCTGCATCGTACGCAGGCGTGGAAGTTCGCGTAGGCGATAGAGCGCGAAGGCGATGTTTTTAATTTTGGTTTTCCCAAGGCCGGTATGTGTGGCCAAACTATGGATAACTAGTTCGATGTCAGAATCGAGATCGGGGAGGTTATTTTCCCATTGTTCGAACTCGAGCTTACGGATGTTGCGGGCTGAGGTTGCTAATGTGCTGGAAGGGTCATTTACAAGGTAATATGCTTCCAATTTTCCATACCCCCGTTGGAATAAACTGCCTTGAAATCTTCATGCCCTCATTATATCCAGCCCACCGAGCCCAATCAACAGAAAATCGAAAATATGTACGACTGATAAGGGACGGAAAAACTGGGCAAAAATAAAAGCAAAGATACGCGTGTTACTAAAGGGGATTGTGTTGTTTCGTCGGTACAGTAGCGCGCATGACTTCATCTAAGGGAATGCGCAAGGCTATCGTCGCCGTTGTTGGTTCTGTGGCGCTTGCTATCGCAGGCACGATGACAGCCGGCGCCTGGACCTCCGGTGCGACCACGGGTATCGATATCGCAAACCATCAGCACCCGGGCGGGGCTCCGATCAACTGGGGCGAAGTAAAGTCCGACGGCCAGTCCTTTGCGTTCGTTAAGGCGACCGAGGGCTCCGACTGGACGAATCCCCACTTCATCACCGACTCGAACGCTGCCGCAGCGAGCGGTCTGAAGGTTGGTGCTTACCACTACGCACGCCCGGCGTCGTCAGCCACGCGCCAGGCGGCGCATTTTGCTGCACAGCTTGCGCTGGTTCCGAATCAAACGCTGCCGCCCGTGCTTGATATTGAGGTTGATGAAGGTCTTTCTTCGGCACAGCTCGAGCAGTGGATCCGTGATTTCACCACGGAGCTGCGCACGCTAACCGGCCGTACCCCGATGATCTATACCTATAAATACTTCTGGATGGGGCAGATGGGGAACACCACGGAGTTCTCCGACATGCCGCTATGGCTCGCGGCCTACCAGGATGAGGCGCCGGATCCAGTCGGTGGCTGGAATAAGATTTCCTTCTGGCAGCGCTCCGGCTCTGGCCGCGTCAACGGCATTACCGGTCCGGTCGATATGAACGTCTTCAACGGCAACGAGGGCCAGCTGGATTCCTTCAGTAACGGCAACTACCTGGACATCGGTGGCATCCTTGAGGGGCTTGTGCTTGGCGACGACGCGCCAGACCTGAGCTCCAACAGCGCACCGCTGATCGGCGCGATCCTCGCATTGGCAGCAGGCATCATTGCGAGCCCGCAGCTTATCGACGCCGCACAGCAGGCTGGCTTGGACGGCAACTCTGCGAGCGTCTTCACGGACTTCGTGAAGCAGCTGACCAAGAATGGTTCCTTGCCGATTGAGGACCTGGTTGGCATGGCCTCCGGTGACTTCACCGTCGGTGACCTTGCAATCCTTCTAGACAACGCCGGCCACGTTGCCACCGCCAACGGCGCCAATCCGAACCAGGTCGAGCAAGCGCAGGACGCGGTTAATCAACTAGCGCAGTAGCACCTTGCGAGAAGTTCGCGGTCCATGCTTCGTCTTTATAGTGTGCAGGGACCGCGCCCGATAACAGTGATTTTGCCAGTTGTGCGGCTTCCACGGAGCCGGCAGCTGGCATTTCGCGATCTGAGGCGAGAAGAACGATGTTGCCGTAACGCCGTCCCTTGAGCATCGGGGGATCCGCGATTACGGCCACGTGCTCGAATACCTCCTTCATTCCGGCCAATTCCGACTTTGCGATTTTGAGATTTCGGTGATCTCCGCAATTGGCAACGTAGAGTCCTCCAGGCGCCAAGGCGCGGTGGACCGATTGAAAGAACTCGCGGGTAGTAAGCGGATGCGGGGTCTTATCGCCAGCGAAGACATCGCGAATAATGACGTCGCGGCTAGCGGGTGCGAAGCCATCGGTGACCGCGCGAGCTTCGCCGGCGCGGATTTTGACGGTGGGGGAACGGGGGACGTCGAAAAGCGTGCGTACTAATTCGCCGAGCTTGGCATCGAGTTCCACTACGGTATGGCGGGACTTGGGCCAAATGCTGGCGAAAAAGCGAGGGAGCGAGCAGCCTGCACCACCCAGATGTGTCATGCGGAGGGCATCGGGTGCCACTGGCAGAAGCGTTTCGACTGCGGCGGCAATCCAGCGCATGTATTCAAACTCGAGGATTTCCGGTGCGCCCAACACGATGTGGCTTGAAGGTACTCCATTGACCATAAGTGTGTATCCGCTATCGTGGTACTCGTCCGCCACCACCTCCGCGGTGCCCGTAGAAATTTCGTAGGTGCCAACGAGATCGTCCTTTTTGCGCATGCATTTAAGCTTAATGGGTTGGAAGAGTAAGCTTGGCCGCCGAAGAAAAGGAGTTTAAGTGCGAGTTCTCGTAGCGATGTCAGGCGGAGTCGATTCTTCTGTGGCCGCAGCCCGCGCCGTGGAAGCAGGCCACGATGTGGTGGGAGTGCATTTGGCACTGCATAAAGACGCACAACAAACCCGCGAAAAGGCCAGGGGTTGCTGTTCCTTGGAGGACTCTGCAGACGCGCGTCGCATCTGTGACAAGCTGGGTATTCCTTTCTACGTTTGGGATTTTTCCGAGCAGTTTAAGGATGAGGTCATCGGGGACTTCGTGGATTCTTATGCCCGCGGCGAGACTCCGAATCCGTGCCTGCGCTGCAACGAGAAGATCAAGTTCCGCGCGCTACTCCAAAAAGGTATAGCGTTGGGCTTCGATGCCGTAGCGACGGGCCATTACGCCACGCTTGACGACGCTGGCTATATGCGCCGTTCCAAGGATGAAAACAAGGATCAATCCTATGTTTTGGGCGTTATTTCCGCGGAGGAGCTAGAGCATTGCTATTTCCCGATCGGCGATACCCCAAAGCCGCAGATTCGCGAGGAAGCGGCCCGTCATGGCTTTTCCACGGCCAAAAAGCCTGACTCCTATGACATTTGCTTTATTCCGGATGGCAATACGCAGGCATTTTTGGGCTCGCGAATCGGGCTGCGTCCCGGCATGGTCGTGGACCAGGAGGGCCAGGAGCTCAAACAACATGACGGTGCATGGAACTACACCATCGGTCAGCGCAAGGGCCTTGACATCAAGGAGCCTACGGCGGATGGTCGCCCGCGCTATGTCACCGACATCGATGCAGCGAGCGGCACTGTGACCGTGGGTTCGCGCGAGGACTTGGCGGTGACGAGGATTCAGGCAGATCGCCTGAAGTATCTGCACCCGGCCATGGACGGCGAGCTGGAATGCGAGGTTCAGGTTCGCGCGCACGGATCGGTTGTTCCCTGCAAGGCGTTTGTGGACCGCGATGGCGACAAGATGACGCTGGAGCTAAAAGAACCGCTCTCCGGTGTGGCACGCGGCCAAGCCGCAGTGCTGTACCTGCCAAGCCCCGATGAGCTGGGGGATATCGTCCTCGGTTCCGGCACCATCTGCGGGACGGCATAGTGACGGGATTTTCGCTGGGTCCGATGCGTGGGGTTTCCATGACGGAGGCCGCCGACATCGTGATGGGCGAGTCTGGACATCTGCCGGCGATTCCGCAGCTTTCCGAGCGCGGGCTTGGTGCGGATGCCGTGGGTTCTACGGCCGCGCTTTTAGAAGCGGTCAACGTTGACCGCGGCCCACGCGGGTGGCAGATGACCCAGCGCCCACAGCTGATGATGCGACGCACATGGGATCTATGGGAGCGTGACTTGGACGCCATCCAAGAGGTATGGGGCGAGTCTGTTCCCGTCTTAAAGATGCAGGTTTTGGGGCCGTGGAGCTTAGCAGCGGCGGTAGAGCTTGCGAATGGGCACCGCGTGCTTTCCGACGCCGGTGCTACCCGCGATCTGCATGAAGCCCTGCAGATGGGCATCGCGGATCACGTGAAGAAGCTGGTGCGTCGCTTCCACGGTGAGGTGCGGGTGCAGGTGGACGAGCCGTTACTTGGCGACGTCCTCGCCGGCAAGGTTCCCGGTACCACCGACTTTGACGAGATTCGCGCGGTCCCAGCGGAGGTTGCTCGGGAGAAGCTGAAGGAGCTGGGCGCGGATTACCTAGTCGCGGGACCGCATTGGGAAATCGCCGATGCCGCGGAAACATTCGTGACTGACTTCGTTGGGCTCGACACGGCAAAGAACATCGATGGACTTGGCGAGTTCTTAAGCGAAGGCAAGCGAATCGGTTTCGCAATTGCAGGCGTCGATGCGCGGGCAGAAGCAGTGGCGGTGGCCCGGCACTTTGACCGCATGGGTATGCCACGTGAGCTGCTGGTGGATGCGGTGGACGTGGTGCCAAGGGAGGCGTCGGCAAGCACGCTGCGCTCGGTCGTGGAGACGGCGGGAATGTTGGTGCGCGACGCCGGTGATCTATAGCTAGTCGACCCTGCCGAGCTTGTCGGTGGAGTTGAAGAAGCGCTCCATGTAGGGGATGACGAATTGCAGCTCACCGTGGGCGGCGGGCTCGATGAGGTCGGCGTCGATAAGCCTTTGGCGCGTTGCCGAAAGCGAGCGGACTGTGCGGCCTTGGCTTTCTGCAATCTCCGTAATCGTGGCGATGCCATCAACGGAAGCGCTAGACATCGAGTCAAGGAACTGGCGCTGAGCAGGAGGCAGCGAAGACGCGGCGGGCAAGTGCACTTGAGTGCACAGGATGGAAATGGCTTCGTCGGCAATGCTGTCTACGTCTGAAGCTTCAATCTGGGTCTCGTTGCGGACGTTTGCGCGCTCCCAAGCCAAGGAACCCACCAGCTGCACGAGGTATGGGTAGCCCTTCGACAGCTCGACGGCCTTGCTGATGGCCTCCGATGAGAAATTAAGGCCCGAGTCAGCTGCGGTGGCAGTAAAGGCCTCGGCGGCGTTGCCTGCAGAAAGCGGACCCAGAACGAATCTTTGGGCGCGGCGCAGGAAAGTAACGCCTGGGAGATCGAGCAGGCGGTTGATGCCTTGCGGCAATCCAGCGGCGACAAAGGAAATGTCGAGCTCATCGCGCAGGAGATCCTGGTAGGCCACAGCGATAGAAGTGAGGTCTTCTACTGAGGCGTCTTGCACTTCGTCGATGCTGAGCAGAATTCCGACCCCGGAGAGTTGGGCGAGGAGATCGCGGAGGCGGGTATTTAGCGTGGGCTTATAAGGCTCATCCGTGTTGTGCTCCAGGCCGATTGAGCCGACCCCGCCGATGCCGATGCGGTTGATTTTCCGCTTGTCGCGGGGCGCGAGTTGCTCGATCAACCGCGGAATGGTGGTCTCGACGAGCTCCTCGACCATGTTGGTGCGCCCAGAAGCCCGAATGCATATCCAGCCTTTTGCTTTCGCAGAATCTTCCAGTTCATTGAGCAGAACCGTCTTCCCGATACCGCGTGCACCGCTGACGATCATCGTGCGAGCGGAGGCGCCGGCTGGGGACTGCAGGGCATTGCGGAATGCATCGAGCACAGCAGTACGGCCCACCCAATAAAGAGGCGGGACTCCGAAGGTGGGGCGGAAAGGGTTACTGCGGGTGCTCATAGACGGCAAGGCTACCTCAAACAAGGAGATTTGGGAGATTTGGGAGACTTTTTGGCGGCCGGAGATTTGGGAGACTTTCCGTGAAAGGCCACCTTTCCAGCATAAAGTGCTGTCATGGCTACCAAAGCGTACCACCAGAACACGCTGAGATCGGAGTTCCAAGGCAGGGTTCGCCCAAGGAGAGCAACGACAATGCAGGTTATGCAAACGTCGACTATGCGAATTGTGGATACTGTTTTAGTTCTCACGAGGTGCCACGCAATGTTCAGCAGAAGACCGATAATTACTACAAGTGAAAACATCAATCTAGCTCCCCAAAAATAGTGCGAGCGAGTTCTTCAGTGCCCTTCTCGGTGTCGTTTGAGACGAAGGCTACTTTTGAACTCTGCGGATCGATAATGAGCATTGTCGAATATCCGTAAGTGCCTCCGTTGTGCCAGTAACCAGCGGGAACTGGGGCCTCGTTTTCTTGCCAGCCATGCTGGAAGTCGCCTTGTACGATGAGCCAATTGGCGAACAAGCTCATGTCTTTGGGTGTTGACCGAATACCGCCGGCGGCGCCACTTGCTGGAAATTCCCAGGGTTGAGCCTTTTCTCCGCGACTGGTGTAGCCATGCGGGGCATCGGAAGGAACGCTGCCTGGGGTCATGAGGTAAGTCTCGTGCATTCCAATCGGTGCAAAGATTTTCTCTTGCAGCAGTTGTTCGAAAGGCTTACCGGAAGCCTCTTCCAAGATGAGCCCGAGAAGTCCGTAGCCGAGGTTGGAATAATTCTCTTCGCCGCGACCTGCGAGGTCGGAGGAAGTGGCGGAATCGATGAGTTGCTCTTTAGTTTCTTTCGCGTAGGGGTTGCCTCCTGTGAGCATGGTGGAGATTCCGGTAAAGGGATTAGTTGCAGCGAGTCTTGGTAGCCCAGATGTGTGCTCCATTAGCTCTTCGATGCGCACATCGCTGATAGGGGAATCGCCGGTATCAAGAAACTGACCAACCCTAGCGTTGTATTTGAGGTTGCCTTCAGAGACCTCTTGGCGGATGAGTTCCGCGGTGAACATCTTGGTTACCGAACCGATTTCGACCTCGGTATGTTCGTCGGCACCAAGGCCTGCGAAGGAGGTCTCGCCGTTCGCCAGTGTAAAGGTCGTCAGATTGTGGTGTCCGCGCTGCGCATTGTCACGCAGCTTCTGGGCTAGGTCGGTCGAGCCAGTGGCCTCGGTTGCCAGGGCAATGCGGTGAGGGCCTACCAGGACAAGGCCGGATGCCACGAGAGCAGTGACCAGGAATCCGATTGCGAGTTTGCCAATGGAAAAGTTCATTAGTGCGCCTCCGCCGCCGTGATGATTGTCATGAGGGGGATGACGCGGGTCAGCCGGATTTCGAAGGTGCCGGACTTGGATTTGGCGATCCACCCGGCGCTGCTGAGTTCGTTGAGGTGGTGATAGGTGGTTCCTGTGGAGCTAACCAGGCCCTCCTGTACAAGGTCGTTGGCGCTGGCGGGCGCACACAGGAGGCGACGCAGGATCTCCGCGCGGGTGGGATGTGCGATGGCGGTAAGACGTTTGATGTTTTCTTCCCAAGACTCGTCGGTGACGAATTGGGTGGGGCGCTGCCATTGGTATTTGTACTCGCGATTGCCGATGGTGACGTCGCCGCCAAAGATGACGGAGCCGTCGGGAATGCCGGGCCCTTCTTCGAGGGCCTCGACGAGCCAGTAGCGGGAATCGGATTGTGCTTCTACATGAGTATTGCCTTCAAGAGTGGCGACTCGCTGTTCAAGAGATGCGAGTCGCTGCTCAAGAAGGTTCGAAGAGGTACTGGAATTCACATTTCTAGAATTCCAGAATTTTAAAAAATCTGCAATGTTTAGCTAATCATCGGCCACGCAGTGGAGCTGTCGCTTGCGTCCTTACCTTGACCTTCCAAGTACTTCTTGAACGATTCACGGTCCTTGTACCACTCGACGGCCTGGTACTCCATGAGCTCGTCGGTGTTCATTTGTGAAAGCTCGGGGTAACGCTGGCGGACCTGCATCCACGCGATGCGGGCTGCGGCAAGGGCGTCGGAAGTTGCTTCGTGCGCGTTTTCGAGGGTGACGCCGTAGTGTGCGGAAACGTCGCCAAGCGTGCGCTTGCCCTTGCGCCACTTGTCCTTGACGCGATCAACTACGAAAGGATCGAAAACAGGGCCGGTGACGGTGAAGTCACCGGTGAGCGCGCGCAGGACGGAGAGATCGTAGGCGGCGTTGTAGACGATGAGGGTGAGGCCATCTTCCCATGCCTGCTTGATGGAGCGGACGGTCTCTTCGAGGACTTCGTCATGCGGTTGGCCCTCGGCGCGGGCCTTCTCAGTGGTGATGCCGTGGACCTTTGCAGCGGCCTCAGGGATTTCAACGCCTGGGTCGGCGAGCATTTCGCGTTTGTCCACTTCACGGCCATCAATACGGACCAATGCGGAGGTGACGATTCGTGCTTCTTTTGGGTTTACGGAGGTGGTTTCGAGGTCGAAGGAGAGCATGCGGCTGGCGTCGAAGTTCATGTGGAACACTCTAGCGCTTCGGCCAGACATGGAGTCTGGCTAGACTGTTTCACTGTGACTAATCCAGTAGATATCCAACGCGAATGGTCCGAACTAGCGCAGGAAGTGCGCAAGCACCGGGAGCTTTATTACAACGGTGAGCCCGCGATTCCAGATGCAGATTTCGACAAGCTTTTCCAAAAGCTTCTGCAGCTAGAGGCAGAGCATCCGGAGTTGGCGGTTCCGGATTCTCCGACCCAGCAGGTCGGCGCGACCCCAGCCGAGGGCGTGGATATTGAGCACCTGGAGCGCCTCTACAGCTTGGACAATGTCTTCGATGAGACAGAGATGCAGGATTGGTTGGATAGGACTCCGGCGAAGTCCTATCTGACTGAGCTGAAGATTGACGGACTTTCCATTGATTTGGTTTACCGCGGCGGCAAGCTTGTTACGGCTGCAACGCGTGGCGACGGCCGCATCGGCGAGGATATCACTGCGAATGCGCGGGTTATTCCGGATATCCCGCATGAACTCAGCGGCAGCGATGAATATCCCGTTCCGGAGCTGGTGGAAATCCGCGGCGAGGTGTACATGCGCCCTGACGAGTTTGCGGAGATTAACGCGGCACGCCGCGAAGACGGCAAGCCGACGTTTGCCAATCCGCGCAATGCAGCGGCAGGTGGCTTGCGCATGAAGGACCCGAACGAGGTCAAGAAGCGTCGCCTGCACATGGTCTGCCATGGCATCGGTGCCCGTGAGGGCTTTGAGCCGACCTCCCAGCATGATGCGTACAAGGCGCTGGAGGCCTGGGGTTTACCGGTTTCGCCATATACAAAGAAGGTTAGCTCGGCTGCAGCCGTGCAAAAGGAAGTGAAGTATTGGGCGGAGCACCGCCATGATGCTTACTTCGAGATGGATGGCCTCGTGGTCAAGGTCGATGACTTGGCTTCGCAACGTGCGCTGGGTGCAACATCGCGCGCACCGCGTTGGGCCATCGCGTACAAGTACCCGCCGGAGGAAGTGACCACGAAGCTGCTGGACATCGAGGTCGGCGTGGGACGCACCGGCAGGATTACGCCGTTTGCAGTGATGGAACCGGTATTCGTTTCTGGTTCGACGGTGTCGAAGGCGACCCTCCACAACCAGTTCGAGGTCAAGAACAAGGGCGTGATGATTGGCGATACCATCGTCATCCGCAAGGCCGGTGAAATCATTCCTGAGGTGCTGGGGCCTGTTCTTGAACTGCGCGACGATAGCGTGCATGAGTGGGTGTTCCCGGAAAACTGCCCATCCTGTGGCACGAAGTTGGCACCGCAAAAAGATGGCGATCAAGACTGGCGTTGTCCCAATACGCGCAGCTGCCCGGCGCAGCTTTCCGCCCGCCTGGAGTATTTGGCTTCCCGCAAAGGCATGGACATTGAGGCCTTGGGTGAGAAGGCCGCCATTGACCTCATCGAGTCGGGCGTGCTTGTCGACGAAGCGGAACTCTTCGATTTGGATGAGGAAAAGCTGCTGCAGTCTTCTGCCTATACGACTAAGGCTGGAAAGCTCAATGCGCAAGGCAAAAAGCTGTTGAAGAACTTGGAAAGCGCGCGGCAGGCTGACTTTTGGCGCGTGCTGGTGAGCCTTTCGATCCGCCACGTTGGGCCGATTGCTGCGCGTGCATTGGCGACGCGTTTCGGTTCGATGGAGGCGCTGCGCGCGGCGTCGGAAAGCGAATTGGCGGACACCGATGGTGTGGGCGGGATTATCGCGGCGTCGTTTAAGGCGTGGTTCGAAATCGACTGGCACCGCAACATCGTGGAAAAGTGGGCGAATGCTGGCGTGACCATGGAAGATACGGTCACCGAAAAACTAGAGCAGACGCTCGAGGGGCTTACCATCGTCGTGACCGGCACCCTGGAGGACTTCTCCCGCGACTCGGCGAAGGAGGCCATCATCGCAAGGGGAGGAAAGGCTTCTGGCTCGGTGTCTAAGAAAACGGATTACGTCGTGGTTGGTGAGAACGCCGGCTCGAAGGAAACGAAGGCGAGGGATTTGGGCCTGACCATCTTGGATGAGGAGGGCTTTAAGGAGCTGCTGGAAGCTGGGGCGTAAACCACTTTACGTTTTGTAAGGTGGTTGTTACTCTGATGAATGTCAGGTCAGAAGTAGTGAAGGGGTACGTCATGACACAGCGTTTTAGTGGTAGGAAATTGGGTCTTCCAAGTGGCCTGAGCGAAGCTGAGGGGTGGGGCTTCGTGAAGATTGGGTTAGCAACCGCAATTTTCCTAGTGGTGAATTTTCTTATAGACACGCAGGGGTGGGGAGCCTTAGTGCGTGTGATTTTGCTGTTTATATGGCTTGCTTGGGTGTGGCGCTTTCGCGATGAGCAAACCAAGAACCGTCGTGTTCACCCTCGGGGATTTGGGCGCATCTACGCATTGAGCGCAATCCCTCCGCTAGCGTTAGCCATTTTCGGGGGTTGGCTGTGGAATGGAGAGACAAACGATCTGGCTGATGTGGTTGTAGTCGTGATTGCCAGTGCTTTGTCCGTAGCTCCAATCACGCTTTTGGGTCTATGGTTTGTAAACCAGGCTCGTAAAAACGCATAGGGGGATAAAGCGATGGACTTATCGCAAGCGCGAAATGGCCTTGATGGAACGCTGCATTCTCCAGTGCGGTTAAGCATCCTTGGGGCGCTGAATTCAGTTGACTCGGTTGACTATCAGACGCTAAAGGATGCCCTTGGTGTCAGCTATTCGCTTCTGACTAAGCACATTGGAATCTTGGAACAGGCCGGCTTAGTGAAAGTGGATAAGCAATTTGTTTCCCGCACGCCGGTAACCAATCTGAAGCTTACGAAGCAGGGCAGGCAGCAATTTGAGGACTACCTGCTCTGTTTGGATAGGATTGTTCAGGGCTTGACGGCTGAGCCGCTAGATTAGCGGAGGAAAGCACCCAAAATCGTGCCGAGATTGCCCAAGTGGTCTACCTCGGAAGCGAGGTAATCCGGCCCGCCGACTCGGCCCATGACGATGACGTAGTTGGTGCCAACCAGTGGGGCTGCGGCCAGCGCGGAATCGAGAAGTGACCAGGACTCGGGGATCCAATCCTCGCGGTCTGGGTTCAAGATTCGGGCAGTGTCGACGTCAATGCTTTCGGGGATGGTGCCGTCGTCGGCGGGAGCGGCATCGGAGCCAACCACGCGGCTGATGGGGGCATTGTTGTTGATTACGATGGCCCAGTTAGAGGTAAGTGCCTTTGGGATGGCCGCGCAGACCTCCTCCATAGCGGCGGTGACGTTCTTCTTGGAAGCGACGTCGGCAAGCAAGCTAATCTGCCCCCGGCGATCGACGCGGCCGCTGAAGGGGCGGATCGAATCGATATCGACGCCGTCGACGCCTTGGGCGGCGGTGATGATTTCATCGGCCATTGCGCCCTTGGGTAGCTCAATCACGATGTCATCCATGACTGAACCATCAGGGAAGTTTTCCACGATGTCGACGGATTCGATATTGGCGTCGACGTTGCCTAAAGCGTCCGCTAACTTGCCTAAGCTACCGGGGGTATCGGGAAGGAGGACACGGACGAGGAAGGACATTTTTAACTTTCGGTCGTAAGAATAGTTTTCACTATCGTACAAGCCCAATTCCACAGTGTTCAATAGAAATTTTCTGGAAAACCGGAATTAAATTCGCGTGTAGGTGATCGGGGACCGGTGCTGTGTCGGAACCTGTTCGTGCAGTACCATGGTGCGATAGCTACAAGCATGTAACCAATCACGTCTGTGTATTAAAGGATGGAGAACGCGTGTCTGAGATTTCGCGTGAAGAGGTCGCGCACCTGGCTAAGCTGTCGCGCCTTGCGCTAAGCGACGAAGAGCTGGAGCAGTTTGCGACGCAGATCGACAAGATTGTCGATTCCGTGTCTGCCGTGGGCAAGGTCGACGCCGAGGGCGTCGAGCCGATGTCCCACCCGCACTCCGTGGTCGCTCCGATGCGTGAGGACGTCATCGTGCGCACCCTGACCGCCGAGCAGGCCTTGGATCAGGCTCCGGCTGCCGAGGATGATCGTTTCGTAGTACCGCAGATTTTGGGTGGAGGAGAAGAATAATGTCGACTTTCATTGCACCTGAAGAAGGAATTTTAAGCCTTTCCGCTGCGGAGCTGGCGGATAAGATCCATTCCCGTGAGCTGACCTCCCGCGAGGTGACGCAGGCATTCTTGGATCGCATCGCGGAGACCAACGACGAGCTCAACGCATTCCTCTACGTCGGTGCGGAGCAGGCGCTGGCTACTGCCGACGCCGTCGATAAGGCGCTCGATGCGGGCGAAAAGCCGGCCTCCGCACTGGCTGGCGTTCCTCTGGCTCTGAAGGACCTGCTGGTTACTACCGACGCCCCGACTACCGCAGCTTCCAAGATGCTGGAGGGCTGGATGTCTCCTTATGACGCAACCTTGGTCACCAAGCTGCGTGAGGCGGGCATCCCGATTCTGGGCAAGACCAACTTGGACGAGTTTGCAATGGGTTCCTCCAATGAGAACTCCGCGTATGGCCCGGCACATAACCCGTACGACACCGAGCGCACCCCGGGTGGCTCCGGTGGCGGTACTGCTGCGGCTCTTGCGGCAGGCCAGGCGCCGTTGGGCATCGGTACCGATACTGGCGGATCGATCCGTCAGCCGGCAGCTCTGACCAATACCGTCGGCGTGAAGCCGACCTACGGCACGGTTTCTCGTTATGGCCTCATCGCTGCTGCTTCTTCTCTGGATCAGGCTGGCCCCACCGCCCGCACGGTTCTGGATACCGCGCTGCTGCATGAGGTTATCGCTGGCCACGACGCATTCGACGCAACCTCCGTGGATAAGCCGGTCGCGCCGGTCGTGGAGGCTGCGCGCGAAGGAGCAAAGGGCGATCTTACTGGCGTCAAGGTCGGCCTCATTAAGCAATTTGAGCGCGACGGCTGGCAGCCGGGCGTCATGGAGGCTTACCACGCAGCGGTAGAGCAGCTTAAAGAACAGGGCGCGGAGATTGTCGAGGTGGACTGCCCGCACTTTGATGATGCGCTGGCCGCCTACTACCTGATTATGCCGTGTGAGGTTTCTTCTAACCTAGCGCGCTTCGACGGCATGCGCTATGGCCTGCGCGAGGGCGACGATGGATCGCACTCCGCAGAAGAGGTTATGTCTTTGTCCCGTGCGGCGGGATTTGGTCCTGAGGTCAAGCGCCGCATCATGCTGGGCACTTATGCGTTGTCCGTGGGTTACTACGATGCGTACTACCTGCAGGCACAGCGCGTGCGAACGCTGATTGCGCAGGACTTTAAGAAGGCCTTCGAGAAGGTCGATGTCTTGGTTTCCCCGACCACCCCAACCACCGCATTCAAGCTGGGCGAGAAGGTTGAGGATCCGATGGCGATGTACAACTTCGACCTGTGCACGCTGCCATTGAACCTCGCGGGTGTGTGCGGCATGTCCGTGCCCGCCGGCATGGCATCTGATACCAACCTGCCGACGGGCCTGCAGATCATGGCCCCGGCCTTCGCAGATGACCGCCTGTACAAGGTCGGCGCTGCCTACGAAGCTGGCCGTAAGTAGCTAGCTTTTACTTCGCGTCTGAGAGGACGTAGGAAGCACCCGCGGAGGCCGCCGTTACGCTCAGCACGGCGGGCCACGCGCCAATCTTCTTGGCCAGCGGGTGCGAGGCGCCGAATGCGCCTACATAGAGCGCGGACAGGGCAGCGGTGGTAGCTGGGTTGGTCTTTTCCAACCAGCTGCGGCCGGCCCAGATTCCGGCTGCACCGAGGATGACGCCGCCCAACGGGCGAATGCCGGTCTCCTTGGCGCTGAGCCAGCCACCAATGAGGCCAAAGGCCACGGTGGTAGCAGTGGATACTTGCTGTGGTTTCTTGATATCGATCATTGCCATGTCGGCCAGTTTAGGCCCGTGTCCGTTGCTGTCGCTAGACTTCGCAGTCATGAATGTGCCCACTTTTGAAGCTGAAGGATTACCACCAGAGCGGCAGGCGTGGCGGGCGATGTTCGCCTTGTCGCTGGGCTTTTTCGTGTCATTGCTCGATCAGTCAATGATCGCAGTTGCTTTGCCTAGCATCCAGAAAGGGCTAGGTGCCTCTATCAACGGGGTGCTGTGGGTCTCGGCTATTTATTTGTTGGGCGTGGTCGTTCCATTGCTGTGCACGGGCCGCCTGGGAGACATTTTCGGGCAAAAGCGAATGTTCCAACTGGGCGTGAGTGTATTCGGTTTGGGTGCGCTGGCCTGTGCTTTAGCGCCCAATATTTCGGTTCTGATCGCCGCCCGTGCGGTGCAGGGTGTGGGCGCCTCGTTGCAGATGCCGCAGTCGATGGCTGTCATCAATCGCGTCTTTGCCCGCGAGCGGCGGGGACGTGCGCTTGGCGTGTGGGGAGTTATTGGTTCGGTCGCTTCACTTTTGGGACCTTTGCTGGGCGGATTCCTTGTTGGTGGCTTTGGCTGGCCGGCAGTGTTTTGGGCGCACGTTCCTTTCGTGGTTGCGGCAGTGGTGCTTTCGGCCATGTGGGTTCCGGCGCTGAAGACCACAGCGCGCAAGGTCGACGGCGTTTCGGTGGCGGTGTCCTTTATTGCTTTGAGCGCCCTCGTGTTCGGCATTCAGCAAGGCCCTGAGACTGGCTGGGATGGCTGGATTTGGGCACTGTTGGCTGTAGGACTCGCAGGTCTGGGAGCCTTTGTGTGGCTGCAATCTCGAGCTGGCAGCGAGGCTTTGGTGCCGCTGCGGCTTTTCGACGACCGCAATTACTCCGCGGGCAGCTTCGCAATCGTTGCCATGGGGTTTATGGCCGCGTCGATGATGCTGCCCATCATGTTGTGGCTTCAGCAAGACAAGGGGGTTGGGGCGGCAACTGCAGGAGTCATCGTGGCGCCGATGGCCGTGGTGTCTTTACTGATTTCACCGGTGGCTGGAATCTTGGCGGATCGCCTGGACCCGCGGCGGTTGGCGATTACCGGTTTCGTGATTATGACGGCGTCGTTTAGCGCGGCGCTCGTGGTGATTAATCTAGATTTCGGCGCGTGGTGGATGTGCGCGCCTATTGCTGTGCTGGGCTGCGGGCAATCCTTCATCTGGGGCTCGAATGCAGCGACCACTATGCGCGACGTACCGCCGGAGCTAATGGGGGCTGCTTCGGGCGTGTACAACACCTCGCGCCAGGTGGGCTCGGTCCTCGGCGTCGCGGCAGTCTCGGCCGCACTTCAGGTGGCGGGTATTTCTGCTGCACTTTTCGTCATCATAGCGGTGCTTGTAGTCGGTGGGCTGGCTTCCTTAAGCTTTCGGGACACCCTGCACGGTGCGAGCGAAATTATGAGCGGGTAAGTTGGAACGCATGCGCCTTGCTGTACTTACCTCCGGCGGCGATTGCCCCGGCCTGAATGCTGTTATCCGCGCGGTTGTTCGCACCGCTTCCAACGAATTCGGTTCCACTGTCGTGGGCTACGAAGACGGTTGGGTAGGCCTCATGGAGGACCGCCGTCGCGATCTTTACGACGATGCCGAGATCGATCGCATCCTGTTGCGTGGCGGAACCATTCTGGGTACTGGCCGTCTGCACCCCGATAAGTTCAAGGCTGGTTTGGATACCATCAAGGCAAATATGGAAGACGCTGGCGTTGACGCGCTCATTGCCATCGGTGGCGAGGGCACGCTAAAGGGCGCGAAGTGGCTGTCCGACAATGGCATTCCGGTTATCGGCGTTCCGAAGACTATTGACAACGACGTTAACGCCACCGACTACACCTTCGGTTTCGATACGGCAGTTTCCGTCGCGACCGATGCAATTGACCGCCTGCACACCACCGCAGAGTCGCATGACCGCATCCTCATCGTGGAGGTCATGGGCCGTCACGTGGGCTGGATTGCACTGCACGCGGGCATGGCCGGCGGCGCGCACTATACGGTCATTCCCGAGGTGCCTTTCGATATCGCCGACATCACCAAGGCGATGGAACGCCGTTTCCAGATGGGCGAGAAGTACGGAATTATCTGTGTGGCTGAGGGTGCGTTGCCGAAGGAAGGCACCATGGACTTTGAAGAGGGCGGAGTTGATCAGTTCGGTCACCAGACCTTCAACGGTATCGGCCAGGTTATCGGTGACGAGATTAAGAAGCGCACCGGCTACGACGTGCGTACCACGGTGCTAGGCCACATCCAGCGTGGCGGTACGCCGACTGCTTATGACCGTGTGCTTGCAACGCGCTACGGAGTCCATGCCGCTCGCGCCGCTCACGATGGCAAGTCGGGCATGTGCGTGGCGCTGCATGGCGAGAGCATCGACCTGGTTCCGCTGGAAGAAGCCGTGGGCAAGCTGAAGGTTGTTCCGCCGAAGCGTTATGCCAACGCCCAAGCGTTGTTTGGCTAGATAGGACGCATATAAAAAATGTCACCTCGCCTGTGAGGTGACATTTTTCGTTTTGCCTAGAAATGGATGCGAAGGGCGGGCACGTCGGCGTCGACAATCCACGGCTCCGCAGTGATGCGAATCGGGGGTTCGCCCTCCGCGAAGGCCATGGTGTCGCCATCCTTTAGGGTCGCGCCTTGTTGGGCGTAGTCAGCAATGTTGGCAAGCATGGAGTACAGTTCGTCGGGGCTGCCCTGGAAGTCGCGGATCTGGAGTTCTGGGTGGCCGAGCATGGGCATGCCCAAAGTATAGGCCTGAAGGCCGTTGTCGTCCTGTGCCACCCAAGTGGACGCGAGGTAGTGCGCGGGCAGCTTATCGGCCACAGCTTCAACGTAGTTTTCCGTGCTCTCGGCCACGCGGCCCACGGAGTTAAGGACCGCAATTGCGCCGGGAGTCTGGGCAATTGCCGACGTCGCAAGGCCTAACGTGACCAGCTGGTGCAGACGGGCCTCGCGGGTGTTCTTGATGAGTTCGAGGCGCTCGTTAGAGGGGAAGACGTTGATAAGGACCATGCACGCGATGTCCTCCCAGCCTGCAGGATCGCCGGACAGAATTGGGTGCTGATGGAAGGATGGATCACCTTCAAGGTCTGCTCGAGTTGCTGCGGCCGGAGTAAACGCGAGGGCATACTCGTCGTTGATTTCTACGACCATGGACTTCTCCGATTTCTCCAGCGGTCCGAGGTTCTTGCCGAAGGCTTGTGTAATCATGGACTTCATCGCTTCGGTATCGGGCGCACTGTCGAAGAACACGAGGGAGGTGGCCAGAGACGTGACGAGGCCATAGTCAACAGCGTGTGGGGTTCCTTGTGGGGAAGCGGTGGTCATTGAGGGCTCCTTAGCTGTTTGTGGCTTGCTTTCGCTGTAGTTTCGCTTTAGTTATGCGGTGGTTTCGGGCGCACGCCGCGTAACCGTATCGGCCATCATAGGGGAATGCATGCGCGTTCGTGGCTTCATACTAAGATGGCACCCATGACTGCTGCGATTTATGACCTGATGGACTACGACGAGGTCCTAGAGAAGTTCGAACCAGTAATGGGTATGGAAGTTCACGTCGAGCTCAATACCCAAACCAAGATGTTTTCCACATCGCCGACGAACTTCAGCGCAGCGCCGAACTCGAACGTCGACCCAGTGTCCTTGGGCCTGCCAGGCGCACTGCCGGTAGTCAACTCTGCCGGCGTCGAGGGCGCAATCAAGATTGGTCTTGCGCTCAACTGCAAGATCGCTGAGTCTTCTCGGTTCGCGCGCAAAAACTACTTCTACCCAG
>NZ_KV800712.1:202212-215892 GCF_001810285.1 Corynebacterium sp. HMSC071F07 | reverse complement strand
CCCAGACCAGCCGAAGAACTACCAGATCTCTCAGTACGACGAGCCGATCGCGTACGACGGTTACCTGGATGTCGTTCTGGAGGATGGCACCGAGTGGCGCGTTGAGATCGAGCGAGCACACATGGAGGAAGACACCGGCAAGCTGACTCACATCGGTGGCGCTACCGGCCGTATCCATGGTGCGACGAGCTCCCTGGTGGACTGTAACCGCGCCGGCATCCCGCTCATCGAGATCGTTACCAAGCCGATCATCGGCGCTGGCGAGCGCGCTCCTGAGGTTGCCAAGGCTTATGTTTCCGCTTTGCGCGAGCTGGTTGCAGCCCTCGGTGTTTCTGATGCTCGCATGGACCAGGGCTCTATGCGCGTTGACTCCAACCTCTCCCTGCGCCCGGTGGGCCAGGAGGAGTTTGGTACCCGTACCGAGACCAAGAATATTAACTCCCTGAAGTCCGTGGAGCAGGCAGTGCGCTTCGAAATGCAGCGCCAGGCCCAGGTCATCACCGATGGCGGCGAGATCGTCCAGGAGACCCGCCACTACCAGGAGGCGGATGGTTCTACCTCCAAGGGACGTCCAAAGGAGACCGCTGAGGATTACCGCTACTTCAACGACCCGGATCTGCCGCCGGTTATCGTTTCCCGCGAGTGGGTGGAAGAGATCCGCAAGACCTTGCCGGAGATGCCGTGGATTCGCCGCGCTCGCATCCAGGAAGAGTGGGGCTTGAAGGATGAAGAAATGCGTGACCTTGTCAATGCTGGTGCGCTTGATCTCATCGTCGCTACCGCTGAAGCTGGCGCGAAGCCGGATGAGGCACGTTCCTGGTGGGTTTCTTACCTGGCGGGTAAGGCGAACGAGGCCGGCGTGGAGCTTAGCGCTCTCGATATCAGCCCGGAGCAGGTCGCGCGCGTTATCGCATTGATTAACGAGGGCAAGCTGACCAACAAGTTGGCGCGCCAGGCGGTCGACGGCGTCTTGGCGGGCGAGGGTGACGTTGACGAGGTCGTCGCTAAGCGCGGGCTCGAGGTTGTGCGTGACGACGGCGCGATTGAAGCTGCTGTTGACGAGGCTCTTGCCGCTAACCCGGACATCGTGGAGAAGTACAAGGCTGGCAACACGAAGGTCACCGGCGCCATCGTGGGTGCCGTCATGAAGGCCACCCGCGGCAAGGCAGACCCAGCGCAGGTTAACAAGCTGATTGCGGAGAAACTGCAGGGATAATTGAGTTTTGGGAGCCATTTTCATTAGGCGCCGGTAATGAAAACAGGCGTAGGGTGGTTCCCATGCCAATTAAGACTGTTCCCATGCCAATTAAGACTAAAGCACTTCAGAAGACCTCTCCCGATGCACCATTCAAGGTCGTGGAAATCGAGCGCCGCGACCCGCGCGAGGATGATGTAGTTATCGACATCAAGGCCGCGGGTATCTGCCACTCCGACATTCACACCATTCGTAATGAGTGGGGAGAGGCTCACTTCCCGCTGACCGTCGGTCACGAGATCGCCGGAGTTGTCTCCGCGGTGGGCGAGAACGTCACCCAGTTCAAGGTTGGTGACCGCGTCGGCGTCGGCTGCCTCGTCAACTCCTGCGGAGAGTGCGAGCAGTGCCAGGCCGCTATGGAGCAGAACTGCTTGAACGGCAACGTTGGCACCTATAACTCTAAAGACGTCGACGGGACCATCACGCAGGGTGGCTACGCGCAAAAGGTCGTTGTTAACGAGAATTTTGTTCTGCGCATTCCAGACGGACTCGACTTCGACGTTGCCGCACCGCTGCTGTGTGCAGGTATCACCACCTACTCACCCCTAGCGCGTTGGAACGTCCAGGAGGGGGATAAAGTAGCCATCGTCGGTCTCGGCGGCCTGGGCCACATGGGCGTCCAGATTGCTGCGGCAAAGGGCGCAGACGTCACCGTGCTCTCCCGTACCTCACGCAAGGCGGAGGAAGCGAAGAAGCTTGGCGCACACCGCACGCTCGCAACCTCTGAGGAAGAGGACTTCTTCAAGAACCACCGTGGTGAGTTCGATTTCATCCTCTCCACGATTTCGGCGCAGTACGATCTTGAGGGCTACCTTGGGCTGCTGAAGCCACGCGGCATTATGTCCGTGGTTGGCCTGCCTCCGGAGGCAATGTCGCTGAAGCTCAGCCGAATTGTTGGCGGCGGTAAGGTCCTCACGGGCAACAATATCGGCGGCATCGCCGAGACTCAGGAGATGCTCGACTTCTGTGCGGAGCATGGTTTGGGTGCAGTCATCGAGAAGGTGGATGTAGACGAGGTTGACGCAGCTTACGATCGCGTGGTCGAAGGTGACGTCAAGTTCCGATTCGTAATTGATACCGAATCGTTTAATAACTAAATACTTCTCGGGTTTCCACAGGTCCGGGCGCTTTTCTATCGAGCCTAGTTTTCAGGTTTTAAAGGATTGGCGCTCGGGCGTTTGTGATTTGCGGGCTAGGCTTGCGTACTCTTGATCGAGGCTATCGTTTATTAAATCGTCTAATAAGTAAGGCAATCAGACACACGTGTCTACCAAAAATATTCTGTCCATTTCTTTGTCCTTCGTGGGACTGCTCGTCGGTGCCGGCTTTGCAACCGGCCAGGAAGGCGTGCAGTACTTCACGTCCTTTGGCCTATCTGGCGTGTGGGGAATCATCGTTGCTGGCATCGTAATGACGCTGGCCGGCACAGTCTTCCTGCAGTTGGGTAGCTACTTCCATGCCTCAGAGCACAACCAGGTATTCCGTGAGGTCACCCACCCAATCGTTTCCAAGTGCCTCGATGTGGCCGTTATCTTGACCTTGTTTGCGGTCGGCTTCGTGATGTTGGCAGGCGCAGGTTCCAACCTAGAGCAGCAGTTCGGCTGGTCGGCTTGGGTGGGCTCACTGCTCATGCTCGTCATGGTCATGGGTGTGGGCATGCTCGACGTCAACAAGGTCTCGCAGGTCATCGGTATGCTCACGCCAACCATCATCATCGCGGTTTTGGGCGTTGGCATCTACACGTTGATGAACATGCCCGCTGATCCGGGTGCCGCTATCGCAGCTTCTGCTGAGATCGAGTCTCCGATCTCCAACTGGTTGGTTTCAGCGCTCAACTACAACGGCCTAGCTCTGATTCTCGCGGTGTCCATGTCCCTGGTTATCGGTGGCGATAACATCAGCCCGCGCGAAGCAGGCTGGGGCGGCGTTGTCGGCGGCTCTCTCTATGCGGTCCTGATGGGAATCGCAGGCTTTACGCTGCTGATGAACACCGATATGCTCTTTGACTCTGATTTTCCGATGCTGACCTTGGTTGACTCCATCCACCCAGTACTGGGCGTCATCATGGCAATTATCATCTACCTGATGATCTTCAATACCGCTATCGGCATGTTCTACGCGCTGGGCAAGCGTCTGTCCGCTGGCCATGAAGACCGTTACCGTCCGATCTTCCTGGCGGGCTGCCTGGCAGGCTTTGCGGTTTCTTTCGCCGGCTTCAAGACTCTGATGCAGTACGTTTACCCGGTTCTGGGTTACATTGGCTTCATTCTGGTGGTCATCTTGGCCGTTGCGTGGCTGCGTTCCCTTGGCCAGATCCGGGATGAGGGCATGCGCCGCGAGCGTATCCGTGCCCTGATGCACCTGAAGCTGCACCCAGATAAGGAATACGACGCTGCTCGTTACGATGACGAAATCGGCCAACACATCGTTGACTCCAACATGGAGGACGAGACACTGTACGAGGATCTGGCGACCGAAGTTGCAGAGAGTCTAGACGGTGACGAGGAGGTCGACTTCGATAAGGGCGAGTGGGAAGAGAACCGCAACGAAGCGACCTACTACACCGAGCGCGATGCAGTCGAGACTGACCGCTCTGAAGAAGAAATCAAGGCGTGGATTGAGGAAACCGGCGCTACCGGTGACCCAGAAGAGGACGAGGAGCTTCCTGCCGAATCTGGCGAGGCCAAGCCCTTCACGCCAAACAGCAAGTAAAAATACTCGCTAATGAAGAAGTAGCTTCGCTGTCAGAACCATCATCACGCAACCGATAGCGAAGTTCACATAACGCCATGTGGTGGGCTTTGCAAGCACAGGCGAAAGCTTGAATGCTCCATAGCCCAGGGTGGGGAACCACACGGCACTGGCCAGCAGCGCGCCGGCGGCAAAAAGCCAGCGCTGCTGGCCATATTGCTGTGCAATGCCGCCAAGCATGACCAATACGTCAACGTATGTCAGGGGGTTGAGCCAGGTCAGTGCCATCGCTCCCATAACGGGCTTTAGCCAGGTGCGTGACTTAAGGCGGGGCGCGGTTATGACGGCAGTAGAGCCGTGGACTGACTGTGGCTGCACCGTGGGCTGAGTGTTTTCGACGACGAGTGCCTCTTGTTCCTTCTTGAAGGCATCGCGGAAGCAGCTAAAGCCAAAGTAAAGCAGGTAGGCCGCACCTAGGTACTTCATGATGACTAGGCCGGTAGGGAACTTTTCCACGAGGACGCCCATGCCGCCGACACCGGCATTGATCAGGATGACGTCGCTAAGCAAGCAGGCGAGGATGATGGCGCTAATGTGATCGCGTTTAACACCCATCTTGATGATGTACGCATTTTGGGGGCCAATGGCGATGATCAGAGATAGACCGAGAAGGAAGCCTGCGAGCAGAATTGACATGAGATTTAGTGTGCCTGAGCAGTGTTCTGAAGTCTAGTTAATGATTCTAAAGCTGATTTAGAATAGCTTCATGAACCCGGTGCATTTGGAAACTTTGCTGGTGATTTTAGAAGAGGGCAGCTTTGAAGTTGCGGCCGCAGTGTTGGGAATCACTCCTTCGGCGGTTAGTCAGCGCATCAAGGCGCTTGAGCAGAAGACGGGCCGTATTCTTCTGCATCGCTCCACGCCTGTTACGGCAACCGAGGCGGGGGAGATTTTGCTGCAGTCGGCCCGGCGCATGGCGTTGTTGCAGGCGGAGACAGACGCCCGTCTGCAGGCCCGGCTAGCTCGCGTGCCGCTTACCGTAGCGGTCAATTCTGATTCCTTGGCCACGTGGTTCAAGCAGGTGGTGCGCGACGTCGCCAAGCGCGGCGAGGTGGCGCTGCGCATCCGCATTGAAGATGAAGCGCGCAGCCTGGCCATGCTGCATCGCGGCGACGTGCTGGGTGCGATCACCCGCGAGCATGCGCCGGTCTCCGGCTGCGAGTCGACCTACTTGGGTTCGCTGCGTTATTTCGCGGTGGCGGCCCCGAACCTGGCTGAAGGGTTTGAGTCATGGGAGACAATGCCGCTGGTGGGATATGGCCCCAATGATCAGATTTTGGACGATGCGATGCGGGAGCGATTTATTGATTCGCATGTCATCCGCGCGCGGGTCTCACAGATTCCTTCTTCCGAGGGCTATCTCGACGCTGTGCGTTACGGCTTGGGGTGGGGCCTAGTCAGTGAGCTGCAGGCGCGGCCGCTTATCGACGCCGGGGAGCTAAAGGTCTTGGATGATAAGCCGATGGACATCGATCTCTACTGGCAGCGCTGGCGCCTGGAGTCAGAGATGCTCGAGCATCTCACCGAGACAGTGATTGCTGCCTCTAGTGTTTTGCGGCAAGTTGGCGCTGGAAGGGCTCAGGATTCTTAATCTCCTCGCCAGCAGGGAGTGGTCCTGGAAGCTGGGTGCCTGCAGCAAAAGGCTGACCGCTAAATCGCCCGCGGTCATGTGGCTGCATGAGCCAGTCCATATTGGGGCCAACCGGGACAATCTTGGTGGGGTTGATCTCGGTGTGGACCATGAAATAGTGCTGCTTGATCTCAGTGAAGTCGGTGGTATCACCGAAGCCCGGAAGCTGGAAGAGCTCCTGCAGGTAGCCGCGGATGTTGGGCATTTCCGCCATCTTGGCCCGCGAGCACTTGAAATGGGAGTAGTAGACGGGATCAAATCGGATCAGCGTGACGAAAAGGCGGATATCGGTCTCGGTGATGTGGTCACCGACCATGTAACGCTGGGTGCCCAAGCGCTTTTCAACCCAATCGAGCGCCTCCCAGAGGTCTGCGTATGTCTTTTCGTAGGCATCCTGGGAGCTGGCGAAACCGCAACGGTACACGCCGTTGTTGATGTTGTGGAAGATATAGTCGTTTAGCTCTTCAATTTCGGCAGCGTGCTCGTCAGGGTAAAGATTCGGCGCACTGGCGCGCTGGAATGGCATCCACTCCTTGATGAAGTCGCGCACCATGGAAGAATAGTCATTGGTGACTACGCGCTTCGTTGACTCTTCGACGAGCGCAGGGACCGTGATTCCACGTGGGTAGTCGGGGTAGCGGTTGAAGTATGCCTCCTGAAGGCGCGCGATGCCGAGGACCGGATCTACTTCGCCCGGATCAAGGTCGAAGGTCCAGGAGCGGATGTCATGGGTGGGGCCGGCCAGGCCCAAGGAGATGGCGTCTTCCAGCCCCATGAGGCGGCGGGTGATAACGGCGCGGTGTGCCCATGGGCAGGCGCGGGCGGCAATCAGGCGGTATCGTCCGGACTCTAGTGGCCAGCGGAAGGTGCCGTTTTCTTGGGCGGTCACCTCGCTTACCCGGCCGGAGATCCTGTCTTCGATGTAGTTGGTATCGCGGATAAATTCGCCGTCGGGTGAGGCATTTTTAGCGTCGCCGGCCCAGTCGGCTTTTGAATTGGTGCTCATTTCGAGTGGCCCTCCAGTGGTCTGCGCAGTTTTGTATACGTGTCAACAAAGTTTATTTCTCGATGGTACATCCTTTAAATGGAAGTGGCCAAGGCGTCGATAAAAATCTATGGCTAGCCCGCGCCGCGCCGTGTGATGTGCAACATTTGCGCTGGGTGCTGCCCTAAGTTTGAAGTATGAGCGATAAGAACGTACCCGATAAAGCAACGAGCTTCGACGACGATCTCGATATCCCGACCTATAACGCCGACGCGAAGGCTGAAGAAAAGCCCACCCGGTCCCGCTTGTTTAAGCGTGCCGGCCGCGCTGAGCCGCAGGAAATTAAGCCGAATGCGCAGACTGTGCCAGAGACGGCCCTCGGGGAGGAAGAGGCTGAGGAAGAGGCTACTGAAACCCGGCAGTTTGAGACGCTGCGTGCGGAGGACCCAAAGACGGAGAAGGTGGAGAAGGTAGAAGAGGTGCCGGAACCTGTCTACGGTGACGAGGACTTTGCTACCGCTGCGATGCCGGCTAGCGCGGCTGACCTCGATGAGGATGAAGAATCGGTGGATGAGACTGCTGTCGAGACCAACGAAGACGAGCAGGTACGCCGTGATGGCTACCGCGAGTATGGTCGCCGCGGAACCATTGACTTTGGTCTGCTTTTCGTGCGTATCGCGCTGAGCGCTTACTTGCTTATCGCCGGTGCAACCACCTTCTTCAAGCTCGGTGGCGGCGAAGGGCTTTCCGGCCTGGAAACGGACTTTGCTGATTACGCTTTCGCATCCCCGCTGGCTATCGCGGTTCCGACGATGCAGCTTATCGCTGGCGCCTTCTTGCTGCTCGGCCTAGTGACTCCTTTTGCGGCAATGATTGGCCTCGTCGTTACCGGCTTTATGGCGCTGCACGAGCTGGCCGCCTCCGGTGCTGGCCTGGACATTTTCAACTGGCCGGATTCCGTCTGGCTGTCGCTGGTGCTGTTCGTTATTGCGGTGGCACTGCAGTTTACTGGCCCGGGCTTTATCTCCTTCGACGCAAAACGTTCTTGGGCGCGTCGCCCACTAGCTACCTCGTGGATCTTCGTGGTCATCGGCATCGCCGTGCTGGTAGCGCTGTGGTGGTTCGGCGCCGCCGTTAATCCGCTGGCCTAAATCGCTCTTTAGTTTAGGAATCCGCTGGCTCGCATTGGGCTGGCGGATTTTTTTAGATCCCCTTGATTTCCATAGTGGAAAGTGTCATAGTTTCTTATATGGAAAACAAGCAGAACTCCGATGACGTTCTCGAAGCTTTGAACTTCGAGACGCAGGTAAACGCGCGGGCGAGCCGCAAACAAACTTTTCTATATTTTCTGATTGCGATTTTTGGAGCCGGTTCGATCGTCGCGATGAATCTTCTCCCCAAAGGAGCGCCCTTGGCAGCCTTTTTAGTGGTCTTTTTGGTTGTAATATGCGCCATTGCGATTGTTGTGGAGCGTAAAAAGAAGACGCGCCCCGCTCTGCGCCAAGATCCCCTCAACCAGCCCAAGGCGGATAGGCGCTATATGTTGGGCGTGTTCATTATGCTAAGCCCGATGCTTTTCAACCCGTTTATTAAGGGCAATGTCGTTGCGGTGGTCGTTGTGGCCGCGGTCTGGGCGTGCGGAGCTTTTTGGGCACTGCAAAGCGGTGCGCTGGATTTGCAGAAGCGAGCAGTGGGCAATGCCTGAGCTTCATCCGGTGATTCACCCGATTAACCGCTTTAAGATTTGCGCCACGCTCAATGCTTATGGCGCGGCGGATGCCACGATGCGCATGGAGATGCGCTTTTCCTCGCTGCGTGATGAGACGGGGCTTTCCGACGCCACGCTGTCCAAGCAGTTGAATACGCTAGAAGAGGCAGGGTTGGTCAGCCGCTTTAGAGAATATGGTTCCTCGCGGTCGAAGGACGCCGTGTGGGTGATGCTGACTGCCGAAGGCCGCGAGGCCTTTGCAAATCATTTGGCGGCTCTGCGCGAGATGGCAGGCGAAGCCGCGACGTAGCGCAGGCAGTAGGCAAAGAGCGCTACTGCGATGAAGGTGAGCCAGACGAAGTCGTCGACCAAGAACTTCTGATAGTAGGGCTGGCTGTGAACGTCGATGGAATCGCCGAACCACCACTTCGGCGGGACGGATACAACCATGGCGATCCACGCCGTCATTACCGCGAGGAGAAAGCCCGCAACCCAGGTGTGGTTGCGCCAAGTCCATGCGCGGTAGGTAAAGACCGGGATGATAAGCGCCAGCCAGACCCAGTGGTGTGACCACGAGACAGGGGAAATCAGCAGCATGACGAGGGCGGTGACCAACTGGGCGTCGACAAGCATGTTGCGTTTCAAAAGAGCCAGGATAAGGCGTGCGCCAATCACAACCACCGCGAGGGAGCCGACCAACCAGATGAGGTTGATCAGGGTGCTGTTGTTTTCCATTGCCTCCGTGGAGGTATAAAGGCGCTGGACCACCGCCTTGAGCGAGCTATTGGACTGGTAATCCGTGGCCACGCCGAAATCCGCGCCGGAGCCCATGTCGAGCAGCTTGGAGGTGAAAAACTCCTCGAAGGCCTGCCAGCGCACTGCGCCGGCGATGAGGGTGGCCGCGGTTGCTGTGCCGATCGCAACGAAGATCGGCTTCAGTTCTTTGCGCAGCAAGAAATAAAGGAGCATCGCCAGCGGAGTAATCTTGATGGCGGCAGCCAATCCGATGAGGATGCCCTGCGGCAGAAAACGCTTGCGGGGTACCAGATCGAGGACAACTAATGCCATCACCACGATGTTGACCTGGGCAAAGCCATTGTTGAGGCGAATCGGCTCAAATGCCAGGGTAGCCGCCCAACACAGCGCAACGACGGGAAGCAACAGGTCTTGACGCTTTAAAATCGCGCGGAATACAAAATAGAGGCAGACCAGAAGCAGCAGGTCTGACAGGATGTTCATGATGTCGCCGGCTAGATCGTGGGTGATCCAGTCGGGCGCAGTAAGCGGGACCATCGCGAGCGCGCCGGAAGGGGGGGAGATAGAAGGCAGCGCAATGTCACCGGCCATCATTGGCTCGGAGTAGAGCGAACGTCCCTCGATGTATGCCTTGACGCCTTCGCGGTAGATCACCATGTCGATGGGGAAGTCGGTCATACGCGTGTGCTTGACCATTCCAATGGTTCCGGCAATTAGTCCGAAGAGGGTCAGCGCCCATTTGGCCGCCGATGCAGTCGTAGTATTCGCGGATTTCATCGGAATCAACAATAGGACACTTTCGCCCATGCGCTGCGTAGGACGTGGCGCATGGGCGAAGTTAGTGTGATGATTTGGGCTAATTCACGTGTCCATCGACCACGCGGACTGCGCCGCGGTCGGCCGAGGTGGCCATCGCCGCGTAGGCACGCAGTGCCTTGGTCACGGGGCGATTGCGGGAGACGGGCGTCCAGGGTTTTTCGCGGGACAGCTGCGCTTGGCGACGGCGCTCAATTTCTGCCTCATCAATGTCCAGGGTGAGCTTGCGCGCGTGGATGTCGATGGAAATCTGATCGCCATCTTCGACCAAGCCGATGAGTCCACCGTGTGCGGCCTCCGGGGAGATGTGTCCGATGGAGAGTCCGGAGGTGCCGCCAGAAAACGACCGTCGGTAATCAGCGCGCATGCCTTGCCGAGACCCGAGCCCTTGAGGAAGGACGTCGGGTGCAGCATCTCCTGCATGCCGGGGCCACCGGAGGGGCCTTCGTAGCGGATGACGATGACATCGCCAGCCTTGATCTCGCGGCGCAGGATGATGGAGACGGCTTCTTCTTGAGACTCCACCACGCGGGCCGGGCCGCTGAACTTCCACAGTTCTTCCTCGACACCCGCTGCCTTAACGATGGCGCCATTCGGAGCGAGGTTGCCGCGCAGGACCACGAGGCCACCGTCGGAGGAGTAAGCGTACTCTGCATCATGGATGCAGCCATTGGCTTGGTCGGTATCCAGCGACTCCCAGCGGTTGGATTGGGAGAAAGGTTTGGTGGTGCGCACGCCACCCGGTGCGGCGTAGAAGAGCTCGCGGGCCTTGTCCAGAGCCTTGTCGTTACGGATGTCCCAGTCGTCCAACCACTGTTCAGCGTTGTCGTAGAGCGCGGTGTGCACCTTCAGGCTGAGGTGGCCAGCGCGACGCAGCTCACCAAGGATGGCGGGGATGCCGCCGGCACGGTGGACGTCCTCGATGTGGTAGGTGCCGTTGGGCGCCACCTTTGATAGGCACGGTACGCGGTAGGAGATCTCGTTGATGTCCTCCAAAGTGAAGTCCACCTCGCCCTCCTGTGCTGCGGCGAGAGTGTGCAAGATGGTGTTGGTGGACCCGCCCATCGCCATGTCCAATGCCATGGCGTTGCTAAAGGCTTCCTACGTTGCGATGGCGCGCGGCAGCACGGAATCGTCCTCTTCACCGTAGTAACGGCGACACATGTCGACGATGGTGGTGCCTGCCTTTGTGAAAAGCTCCTTGCGCGCGGTGTGGGTTGCCAGAGTGGTGCCATTTCCGGGCAGCGCTAGACCTAAAGCTTCGGTAAGGCAATTCATCGAGTTGGCGGTGAACATGCCAGAGCATGAGCCACACGTCGGGCACGCGGATTCCTCGATGGTGCGTAGGTCGGAGTCTGAAACTGCCTCGGATGCCGAGGCGGTGATGGCAGTAATGAGATCCGTCGGTGCGTGCGCAATGCCATCGACGACGACTGCTTTGCCTGCCTCCATGGGGCCACCGGAGACGAAGATGGTGGGGATATTGAGACGAAGAGTGGCATTGAGCATGCCCGGGGTGATTTTGTCGCAATTAGAGATGCATACCAAGGCGTCCGCAGTATGCGCGTTGGCCATGTACTCGATGGAATCGGAGATGATCTCGCGCGAAGGCAGGGAGTAGAGCATGCCTCCGTGGCCCATGGCGATGCCGTCATCAACTGCGATGGTGTTGAATTCCTTGGGCACGCCACCAGCGGCGCAGATTGCATCCGCTACGATGTCGCCGACGTTTTTAAGGTGAACGTGTCCGGGCACAAACTGTGTATAGGAGTTTGCGATCGCCACGATGGGTTTGCCGAACTCATGTTCTTGGGTGCCGGTTGCGCGCCAGAGCGCTCTGGCGCCAGAGGCTTGCCTGCCTACGGTTGTAACTTTAGAGCGCAGCGGATACATGGGGAGTGGGTCATCCTTACTTCTTAGTGTGACCAGCGTCTTTCCTGAGCTCCGGGTGCTTTGCTAGATGGCGGGCGTACTCTTCTTTGCTCATCAAGACTTGTTGGCCGTCGCGGTGGACCACCACGACTTTCTCGTCGGCCGCCTCGCGCCCGGCAGTCAGGGCGTCGGGAATGCGACCACGCGAGGCCTTAGAAAGCTCAGGCAGAGAATTGAAGGTGATGCCGGGAAGGGAGTACTGCTTGCCCGACTTCGTGCGCGCAAAGGCGTGTGCACGCTGGAAGCCGATACCAGAGAACTCTTCCCAAGGGATGGTCTTGGAGCCTTTGAACGCGTAGCTAATGGCGATGCCTTTTTCGCTCACGCGGGTGCGAGACTTGAGAACCCACCAGATTCCGAGGATGGGGATGATGAGCAGCCATCCCAGGTATTTTGGGGCCCAACCGATGCTGAGCAAAGCGATGGCGGAGAGGAAGATAATTCCTAAGATGTGGTCGCGGGCGGGTGTGAATACCTTTGCCTGGGCATGGGTGGCCTGGGCGTCCGCGGTAGATTCGGAGTCAGCTTTCCGTGGGTGAGATGGCGTCATAGCTGCCTATGCTAATTCACATGGATAGTGCTGTGTAAACCGCCTCACCAGAACAATCCCATTTTATGGGATGCACATCCCAAAAATGGGGGTATTCGCCATATTCTGAATACCTGTATGTGTATAGTAATTGCCATGATCATTATTCGACTTCAGCTAGTAGTACCGGCGCGGCGTTTGCCGCATCGAGTCGCCGAGCAACTTCTTTAGCGACGTCGAAAAGCAAACGCCCTCGCCAACTACCTACCAGGCAGTTGGAACGAGGGCTTTTGTTATTTCTGGTCAGCTTGTAAGCCTCGTCGCCGCACCCTGGGCGCTGAAAGCTTAAAGACTCCTCGCCACCCATTGGGGAGAAAACTCAAAAGATACCGAGACCAAGTAAAAGGAGCGTTTTAGAAGTGGCTGCTACAAAAATGCCGACACCGGCAACGGTAGCCTCTGCATTGCAGGGGAAACCGGCAACGCTAAGTGGCGCTGAGGCCATTGTTCGGACCCTAGAGGATCTTGGTACTGAGATTGTTTTGGGTATCCCAGGCGGCGCAGTTCTGCCACTCTACGATGCGCTGAACCGTTCTGCGAAGCTGCGGCACGTGCTCACGCGTCATGAACAGGGTGCGGGTCATGCCGCTGAGGGATATGCACAAGCTTCAGGGAAGGCGGGCGTCATGATCGCAACGTCTGGCCCTGGGGCGACTAACTTGGTGACGCCGCTTGCCGACGCCAACCTTGACTCCGTGCCGGTGGTGGCCATTACGGGGCAGGTGGGCACTGGGCTCCTTGGCACCGACGCCTTTCAGGAAGCGGATATCAGGGGCGTGACGATGCCGACTACCAAGCACAACTTCATCGTCACCGATCCGCAGGAGATCCCCACTGCCATTGCTGCGGCCTTTCATTTGGCGTCCACAGGCCGGCCTGGTCCGGTGCTGGTTGATATCCCTAAGGACGTGCAAAATGCGCGGGTGGCGTACAAGTTTCCGCCGGAAATTGATCTGCCAGGATACAAGCCCAACACCATTCCACACCCGCGGCAGATTGCGCAGGCCGCCCAGCTGATTGCTTCGGCGAAGGCGCCGGTGCTGTATGTCGGCGGTGGCGTAATCAAGGCTAATGCTGCGCAGGAGCTAAGGGAGTTTGCGGAGCTTACTGGTATCCCCGTGGTTACTACCCTCATGGCCTTGGGAACATTCCCGTCTACGCACCCGCAATTTTTCGGTATGCCCGGTATGCACGGAACTGTATCTGCGGTTGCCGCCCTGCAACGAGCGGATCTTCTGATAGCGGTCGGTGCGCGCTT
>NZ_KV800712.1:183669-202112 GCF_001810285.1 Corynebacterium sp. HMSC071F07 | reverse complement strand
GCGCGCTTTGATGATCGAGTTACGGGAGAAGTGGCAACCTTTGCTCCGCGTGCGCAGGTGATCCACGCTGATATTGATCCAGCCGAAATAGGCAAGATTCGTGCGGCCGAGGTACCCATCGTTGGCGATGCTAAAGAGGTGCTGATCCAGTTGCGGCAGGCTTTCGTTCGGGACGATCAATTAGCCGTGCCCGAGATTGGGGAGTGGATGAGTTATCTGGCGGGGCTGCGCGAGCAGTTCCCGCGTGGCTACGAGCCGACCCCGGATGGGGCGATGAATCCGCAATATGTGATTGAGCAACTCAGCGAACTTGTTGGACCTGAAGCCATTTACTGCTCGGGAGTTGGTCAGCATCAGATGTGGTCGGCTCAGTTTATTGACTTTGAGCATCCACGTACCTGGCTGAATTCTGGTGGCGCGGGAACGATGGGCTATTCCGTCCCCGCGGCGCTGGGGGCAAAGGCTGCCTGTCCAGATAAAGAGGTGTGGGCAATTGATGGTGATGGATGCTTTCAGATGACCAACCAGGAATTGGTCACTGCCGCCATCGAGGGGCTGCCATTTAAGGTGGCCGTCATAAACAACGGCAACCTGGGTATGGTGCGCCAATGGTAGACCCTTTTCTATGACCGGAACTACTTGCACACCAAGCTGCGCGAGCCTGACGAGTATCTGCCGGATTTTGTCCAACTGGCCAAGGCTCTTGGATGCGAAGCGATTCGGGTGACCACTCCGGAAGAGATGGCACCTGCCATACGCAGGGCGCGGGAGATAACTGACCGGCCGGTGGTCATCGACTTCATCGTGGGGCACGATGCGCAAGTGTGGCCCATGATTGGCGGTGGCGCATCCAATGAACAAATTGAATACGCGCGGGGACTGCGCCCATTGTTTGAGAAAGCCGGGGAAGAAAAGTGAGTCAGGTAGCAACGAATGAAGTTACTCGCCATACCCTGTCGGTATTGGTCAGGACATTGAGGGAATAGTCTCGCGCGTGACCGGTATGTTCACCAGGCGCGGCTACAGCTTAGTTTCCCTCGTCTCGGCGCGCACCGAAGTGGAGGGGATTAACCGGCTTACCATCGTGGTCGATGCCTGCGACGTCGTTATCGAGCAGGTGACCAAGCAGCTGAATAAGATCGTGCCGGTTCTCAAGGTGGTGGAGCTGGAAGAAGAGGCAAGCATCGCCCGCGCGATCATGCTGGTGAAGGTCAATGCTGACAACACGAACCGCCCGCAGGTTGTGGATGCAGTGAATATTTTTAGGGCCCGCATAGTCGACGTCGCGCAAGAGTCAGTTGTCATCGAGGCAACCGGTACGCCGGGTAAGCTACGAGCATTGCTCGACGTCTTGGAGCCGTTCGGTATCCGGGAACTAGCGCAGTCTGGCCACGTGGCGCTGGGGCGTGGGCCTAAGACGCTGGCCCCCTCCAAATAAGAATCTCACAACACGAACATTCAATCTCACAGTGTGGTACAAGTGGACTTAGGTTCCACACCCACCATTGACACAGTAAGGAATTAAAGAAATGGCAATCGAGACTTTTTACGAAGCCGACGCTGACCTGTCCATTATCCAGAATCGAAAAGTTGCCGTCATTGGTTATGGCTCTCAAGGCCATGCGCATGCGCAGAACCTGCGCGACTCCGGCGTGGAGGTTGTTATCGGCCTGCGCGAGGAGTCCGCATCCCGAGTGCAGGCGAAAGAAGCTGGCTTCCAGGTCATGAGCAACGCTGAGGCCGCTAGGTGGGCCGACATCGTCATGCTGCTTGCTCCGGATACCTCGCAAGCGCAGATTTTTGCCGAGGATATTGCACCCAACCTGGAGCCTGGCAACGCGATCTTCTTCGGTCACGGACTCAATATTCACTTCGGTCTCATCAAGCCGGATGAGTCCATCACGGTCGGCATGGTTGCGCCGAAGGGGCCGGGCCATCTGGTGCGCCGCCAGTTTATCGACGGCAAGGGCGTGCCTTGCTTGATTGCAACGCAGCAGGACCCGCGTGGGGAAGGCCGCGATCTGACGCTTTCCTACGCTGCCGCTATTGGCGGTGCTCGTGCCGGCGTCATTCCAACGACGTTTAAGGCCGAGACCGAAACCGATCTCTTCGGCGAGCAGGCGGTTCTGTGTGGCTCCCTCGAGCAGTTAATTATGTATGGCTTCGAGACGCTGACTGAGGCTGGCTACGAGCCGGAAATGGCTTATTTTGAAGTCCTGCACGAGATCAAGCTCATCGTGGACCTCATTTACGAAGGTGGCCTGAGCGCCATGAATCATTCCATTTCTGATACGGCTGAGTTTGGCGGTTTCCTGGCGGGTCCTCGCATCATCGACGCTTCCGTGAAGGCACGCATGAAGGATGTGCTGACTGACATTCAGAACGGCACCTTTGTGCGACGCTTGGTCGCGAACGTTGAAGGCGGCAACAAGGAACTGGAAGATATGCGCGCCAAGGTTGCCCAGCACCCAGTGGAGGAGACCGGTACGAAGCTGCGTGAGCTCATGAGCTGGGTGCAGACGCCGACGCAGGGCGGGTTCTAGAACGCCATCGGTGTGGCTTTGATGTCTGAATGATTGCGAATATGTGAGATATATTTCTGGACGGGCAATGCCGTGTGAGCGAGGGTACTGTCGAAGTTATGGGTTTTACGACGCCAAGCTACGACCTCAACGACCTCTTCGCACGCATTGACCGCGGCGATATTCAGCTTCCTGACTTTCAGCGCTCATATTCCTGGGACGAGGATCGCATCCGTTCCCTCATCGTTACGGTGTTGCGTGGATATCCCATAGGCGCGCTCATGGCGCTGGATACGCGCAACGAACCCATGCGCTTTAAGCCCCGGGCGCTTGCGGGCGCTCCCGATACCGGCGTCAACCCGGGACTTTTATTGTTGGATGGTCAACAGCGTCTGACCACGCTCTATCATTGCTTCCGCGGCAACGGCTCGGTTGCCACTACCGACTTCCGTTCGAAGAAGGTCACCCGCACCTTCTATCTGGACTTGCGCAAGGCCATCTCGCATGAAGTTATGCCGGATGAAGCTGTCTTCGCCGTCGATGAACGCGGTGAGGTTTGCTCCCACTTTGCGCCGGCTATTGAAGGCACCATCGTGGACCGTGAATCTGCGCTAAGTGCTTGCTGCATTCCGGTATCGGCGCTGCTGAGCGAAGAGGGCACCAGCATGCTCTTCGAGCTGGCCGCAGTCGGCGACGGCGTCAATCGCGAGGTTGTCGCGGCCTTTAACAACCGCATCCTGCGTCCGCTTTCTGGCTATAACGTGCCGATGATTCGTCTTTCCCGCGAGACAGCGCAGGCGGGCATTGGCTCAATCTTTGCGCAGGCAAACTCCGCCGGCCTGCAGATGGACGTATTCGATTTGCTCACCGCAGTCTTTGCCTCCGAGGATCCAAAGTTCCATTTGGCGGATGATTGGGCGCTGGTCGAGGCCGATCTGCGCAAGTGCGCGGCGCTTGACGGAATCGGGCGCACCGAGTTTCTTTCTGCGGTCTCGCTATATGTTTCCGGGCAGAAGGGAGCAGCCGGCGGGCAGCGTGAGGATATACTGCAGCTGTCACTGGACGAGTATAAGAATGCCTCGGCAACATTGCGCATCACCTTCCGCGAGGTCGCAGAGTTCTTGGCGGATCGCTGCATCTTGAGCCTGGAGCAGGTGCCTTATAACGAGCAGATCATTCCGTTGGCCGTGATTCTGGCTCGCCTGGCCGGTCGTCGTGGCGTCTTGGCGGATAAGAAGTCCTGGGACCGTTTGAACCGTTGGTTCTGGAGTGGCGTATTTGGTGAGCTTTATGGCTCCTCAGCAGTTATGCTGCGCGCGGCACGCGACGTCGACGAGGTCACCGCCTGGGTTGCTGGCGATACCGAGGAGATGCCGAAGACCGTGAAAGATGCTTCCTTCCGCGAGTCCCGCCTGCTTTCGGTGGGTGAGCACGACGGAGTCTGGCACGGTCTCTATGCGCTGCTCATGGCCCGCGGTGCACGCGATTGGCGCACGGGTACCGAATTTAGCCGCAAGACTTTCGAGGAGCTCAAGCCGGGCTTTTATCCGGTCTTCCCGCTGAACTGGTGCAAGCGCCATGGCATCAGTGACGTTCTTGCCAACTCCGTTTTGAACCGCACGCCGATGGGCAAGCGCACCGAGGTGGTTCTGGATGGCTATGCGCCGGAGCGCTACCTGCCGCGTGTACAGTCCAAGTCGATCATGGAAGATGCCGAGTTCGACGCCGTACTTTCCTCGCACGAGCTCAACATCGACCTTTTCCGTTCGACCAAGGCCGAGCAATTCTTCGTGGATCGACGTGAACGCTTCGTCGGCATCGTTGAATATGCGCTCGACAAGGAGGTAATCCGCGACGTTGATGAAGCAAACCTCTCTGGCGGTGAAGAAGGCCCGCGAGCTTTTGGGCGTTAAGAAGGTTCTCGCGGCGTCGTTAACCGCGCTTATGCTTCCCACGCTTTATGCATGCTCTGACATAGGGCGTGGGGAAAAGCTCGTCACGCCTGCGTTGGCGGAGATGTCAGAAGAAGACATCGATTTGATGCGTGCACATGCGGAGAATACGAACCAGCTTATTGACCCGAAATTCGTCGATAAAGTGACGGTGGTTCAGGACGAATGGGGTATTGAATCAGCGCGGCTTTTCTTTAATAAGTCGCATACCTTGTTCGTGGCGGAAAATTCCGACGCGGCAAAACTGCGCGCGGCATCAATTGCTATCGCGCAGCGTGCGCCGATGGTGGTCTACGACGATTCCAACCGCAGCGAGATTCTGCGCTTGGTCGACGACATCGGTGCGGGCCTCGTGGTGACTGTGGGAGATGTTCCCTTCGCCGATACTTTCCATCCGGGCCATGAGCACGAACATCAATTTGTCCATGACCCGGGAAACACTAAGGCGCTGGGAGAATACACAGCCTATTCTTTTACCTCGAAGGTGATCGCGAATCCTGCACGCATGGTCGAGGAAGTAGCGAGACTGGATGCAAACGACCGCTTCGAGCTGAAGGCAGCATGGCAGCCGCTGCCGCAGGAGATAACCCACGAGAAGATGCCGGCTATTCCTGGCCAGACCCGCAGGGACGGGCAGATGGCGCCGAACATCGTTGCCACGGCGCAGACTCCGCTGGTCAATGTTGCCAACGCCAACGCATATGGCGGCACCATTCTGATGATGCCGGACCCGGATCCCACGGCAACCAAGGTGGGCGCGGCCATGGTTATCGGTCTCGAAAACGGGCCAGTAGTGGCCCTCGGCCCCGAATTCGGTCAACCGAAAGAATTTAGCGAAAAAATCGCTCAAGGCTGGCAGGGATAAACTACACTTCCTTGCAACGTATACACGGTTCATGCGTTTGCCCAATACAACCTAACTAAGGAAGTCATGTCGAAGCCGGTCGTATTAATCGCCGATAAGCTTGCCCAGTCCACCGTTGCAGCATTGGGAGACGGGGTGGAAGTCCGCTGGGTCGATGGGCCAAACCGCGCCGAGCTGCTCGCTGCGGTGCCGGAAGCGGATGCCTTGCTCGTGCGTTCCGCCACGCAAGTCGACGCCGAAGTGCTCGCCGCAGCTCGGCGCCTCAAGATTGTCGGGCGTGCGGGCGTGGGGCTCGACAACGTTGATATCCCTGCTGCCACCGAGCGTGGCGTCATGGTGGTCAACGCGCCAACCAGCAATATTCACAGTGCCTGCGAGCAGGCGATTGCCCTGCTGCTTGCTACCGCCCGGCAAATTCCTGCAGCCGATAAGTCCTTGCGCGACGGCGAATGGAAGCGCTCCTCGTTCAAGGGCGTGGAAATCTACGGCAAGACCGTCGGAATCGTTGGCTTTGGCCACATTGGCCAACTGTTTGCCCAGCGCTTGAAGGCCTTTGAAACCACCATCATCGCCCATGATCCTTATGCCAATCCAGCGCGTGCTGCCGCTCTGGGAGTCGAGCTCGTGGAGCTTGAGGAGCTTATGCGCCGCGCTGACTTCGTAACCATTCACCTGCCTAAGACGAAGGAAACCGCGGGGATGTTCGACGCGGAGCTGCTTGCTAAGGCGAAGGAGGGCCAAATCCTTATCAACGCCGCACGCGGTGGTCTTGTGGATGAGGCTGCGCTGGCGGAATCCATTAAGGCGGGCAGGCATAGGGGAGCAGGATTCGATGTATTCGAAACCGAGCCGTGCACTGATTCGCCATTATTTCAGCTGCCGCAGGTGACCGCTTCGCCGCACCTAGGCGCCTCGACGGTGGAAGCGCAAGACCGTGCAGGTACGGATGTGGCGGCCTCTGTTCTAAAGGCGCTTTCGGGCGAATTCGTTGCCGATGCAGTTAACGTGTCCGCGGGACACGTGGGCGAGGAAGTGGCCGGTTGGCTGGATCTCGCACGAAAGCTGGGGCTTGCCGCAGGAAAGTTGCTGGGCCAGGCACCGGTTGCCATCGAGGTAGAGGCGCGCGGCGAACTCGCTAACGAGGACGTCTCGGCGCTGGGCCTTTCGGCTGTGCGCGGCTTGTTCAGTGGCGTCGTCGACGAGCCTGTGACCTTTGTCAACGCCATGCAGATTGCACATGCGCGCGGTGTCGAGGTGGACGTGCGGACCCAGGCTGAATCGAAGGGGCAGCGTTCCTCGCTCGTGGTGATGGTGATTGGCGCGGATGGCTCGACCTCCCAGCTGACCGGCGCCATCACGGGCATCGACGGCGTGGAGAAGATCATCCGCATCAATGCTCGTGGCGTCGACATGCGGGCAACGGGCCGCAACCTCTTCTTTAGCTACGATGACGCCCCCGGTGCGCTCGGCACGGTGGGCACCAAGCTGGGGGCCGCCGGGATCAACATCGTGGCGGCTGCACTGACGCAGGGCAAGACGCCAAGCGACGCCGTTCTCATTCTTCGCGTCGAGCAAGAGGTGCCAGACGAGATGGTTGATGACATTAAGGCGGCTCTCGGTGCGGAGTGCGTGCAGCTGGATCTCGACGCTTAAAGAGGGAGGCGGAAATTCGAGAAATAGCGTTGAAGGGTCTGCTAACCTGATTCCCATATCCATTATGTGAGAAAGGAATCCCGCATCATGAAACTGGCGGTTATTGGTGGAGACGGCATCGGGTCAGAGGTCACTGCGGAAGCGCTCAAGGTGTTGCGTGCCGTGCGTGACGATATCGAGGTGACCGAATTTGACCTCGGTAGCCGCCGTTACCTGCGCAATGGCGAGCTTCTCACTGCTGCCGACCTTGAGTCGCTGCGTGAGCATGATGCGATTTTGCTCGGTGCCATCGGCGCGCCCGATAAGGTTGCGCCCGGCATCTTGGAGCGGGGCCTGCTGTTAAAGCTGCGCTTCGAGCTTGACCATCACGTCAATCTGCGCCCTGCCAAGCTCCATCCCACGGCAACCTCGCCTTTGGCAAACCCGGGAGAGATTGACTTCGTGGTGGTCCGCGAGGGTACCGAAGGTCTCTATTGCGGCAACGGTGGAACTTTGCGGGAAGGCACCAAATATGAGGTGGCTTCGGAGGTTTCCCAAAACACCCGCTTTGGTGTCGAGCGCGTTGTGCGTGACGCATTCGAGCGGGCGGCGAGCCGCCGTAAGCATTTGACTCTGGTGCACAAGACCAACGTCTTGGTCAACGCGGGTGGGCTGTGGCAGCGCACCGTCGACGAGTTATCCGCGGAGTATCCCGACGTAACCGTGGATTATCAACACATCGATGCTGCGACCATTTTTATGGTGACGGATCCTTCGCGCTATGACGTCATTGTTACCGATAACCTCTTCGGCGATATCCTTACGGATTTGGCCGGTGCCATCACGGGCGGTATCGGGCTCGCAGCCTCTGGAAACATCGACGCCTCAGGCGTGAATCCTTCCATGTTTGAACCGGTGCATGGCTCGGCGCCGGACATTGCGGGTAAGGGGATCGCCGACCCGACTGCGGCCATTTTGTCGGCGGCGATGCTCCTGCGGCATCTCGGAGACGATGCAAATGCGGTGCGGATTGAAGCCGCTGTGGAAGGCGACGTCGCCAAGCGGGGCAATGAAACGATCCATACCGCAGAAGTCGGCGACAGGATTGCGGCCGTGCTAGCCTAAGCTCGGGTGTGAAAAGAATTTACATGCACCCTTAGCTAACGAGTGAAGAACGCAAATTGGTAGCATGGCCGTTATGCGTTTAGGACGAATAGCTCACCCAGAAGGAATCTGCTTTGCCATCATTGACGGGCCGAAGGATGCCCCACTCGAGGAACTAACGGCAAAGGAGATTGCCGGTACTCCGTTTACCACTCCAGAACCGACTGGCCGCGAGTGGAAGCTGAGCGAAGTTCGCCTGCTAGCTCCGACCCTGCCAACCAAGGTTGTAGCGCTTGGCCGAAATTATGCAGACCATGTTGCGGAGGTCTTCAACGAGTCCGCCGAGCACCTCCCGCCGACAATTTTCATCAAGCCTTCCACCGCAGTCGTCGGCCCGAACGTGCCAATCAAGATCCCGGACTTTGCCACCAAGGTGGAGTTTGAGGGCGAGTTGGCCGTTGTGATCTCCAAGGTTTCGAAGAATATCAAGGCTGAGAACTGGAAGGATCACGTCTTGGGCTACGTCATCTGCAATGACGTCTCTTCCCGCGATCTGCAGTTCAAGGATGGTCAATGGGCGCGTGCGAAGGGCATCGATACCTTCTGCCCGCTGGGTCCATGGATTGAAACCGACTTGGACTCATTGAATCTGGATGATCAGAAGATCAATGCATACCTGACTCACGATGGTAAGCGCGAGCAGAAGCAGGACTCCAACACTGACCAGATGATTGTGAAGATGGGCGGAATTCTCGAGGAAATCTCCGCCTCCTATACGCTGCTGCCTGGTGATGTCATCACAACCGGATCTCCGGCAGGTACCGCACCGATGTTCCCTGGCGATACGATTGAAATCGAGATTCCGGGACTTGGCACGCTTAAGAACCCGATTGAAAAGGCTTAAAACTTAAAGCCTTCGTTGCCTACTCGCGAGGAATTCGAGGAGCATTACTCACAACGCGGACGTGGTTTTAAAGGCCCAACGCCCGCAGAATGGTGCGTAGCTTTGCGGTGGTCTCAGCCAGTTCCTCCTGCGAATTAGAGGACTCGACAATTCCGCCGCCGGCCCACGCGCGGGCGCTAAGGCCGTTGCCGGCTACTTCGGCGCAACGGATGGCGACCATGTACTCGCCGTCGCCGTTGTTGTCGCACCAACCCACGGTGCCCGCGTAGAAGCCGCGATCGGTTTCTGCGGTTTCGATGAGTGCCTGGGCGGCCTCGGTGGGCGTGCCACAGATTGCCGGGGTGGGGTGAACCAGCATGGCAAGCTCCAGTGCGGTCAGCTCGGGTTCCTTCAAGGTGCCGGCGATAGGCGTGCCCAAGTGCCACATCTCATTGGTGTTGATCAGTTCCGGGGTGCTCGGTGCATCGAGAGTGGTGCACAGCGGACTGAGGATGCGGCGCAGGTGATCGACCACAAAGGAGTGTTCGTGGAGATCTTTTGCTGAACGTAGCAGGTCCTGTCCCGCAAGATGGTCGCGGGCTTTGTCAGCTTGGCGTGGCGCAGAGCCTGCTAGCGGGAAAGCGGTGACAGTCGAGCCTTGTTTCTTGACTAGAACCTCTGGGGAGGCGCCGACCAGCGTGGCGCCCTCACGGCCCGCCGGGGTGAGATCGGCGATGAAGCCGTCATGGTTCGTGGAGAGATCAATAAGGCGCGCAGCTACCAAACGTGGGTCTACGGCTTCAGTGAATTCGATATCGACGGCCCGCGCTAAAACCACCTTGTCAAGCTTGGAAGTTTGAATTGTAGCGATTGCGGCGTCGACGCGGCGCAGGTGCTCCTCGGGTTCCGGGTCGAATCCAGTAACTCGTGCGTTGAGTTTTCCTTGGCGGTAATAGGCTGGCGGCTCGAGCGGGCCGTCCTCGCGAATAATAGATTTCGGCTCGGTGAGTGCGGCTGGCTCGTCTGTGTTGAATGGCAGTGCGCCGACAATCATTTCTGCAGACTTATCGCGGAGTGCGCCTATTGCTTCCTCGACGTCAGTGAAGGTGCGTTGAGAACCCTGTGTGCGTACCGATCCCGTGGCTCGGGAGAGCAAAAAGTCAGGTGCGGTGGCTGGTTTGTTCTCGTGCATGAGGATCAAGCATACTTCCTTGGAGAAATTTGACAGAATCCCGTGTGTTGAATGAGGTCTGTGTGAAAAGGGTGATTACTGTGTCAACAGCGATCTTTTCCCTACCAAAGGAGTCCAGGTGCTTAGCCCTCAAAACTGGATGAATAAGCTTAAACGCTCAGCGGTATCCCTCGCCGCCGCGGCCATCGTCGTCAGCGCGCCTGGTTTCGCCGCCGCTCAGGAAGCGCCTGCTCCGGCACCAGCTCCAGCACCCGTTCCGGCCCCTGCACCAGCTCCAGCCCCCGCTCCTGCTTCTGCGCCAGCCCCGGTATCAGCACCTGCACCTGCACCTGCTCCTACGGCTGATGGCTCTCATCTGATTCCTGAAGGCGTTAAGGAATCGACCCCGGCGGTATCGCCTGAGCCGGCAACTCAGCCGCAGCTGCCGCCAGAAAATGTCAATCCTGCCGCACCAGCCGAGCCGGTAGTCCCAGCGGACCCGACCGTGAACCCAATTCAGCCGATTCCAAACGGCCAGATGCGTTCTATCAACATGGAGCACGAGGGCAAGACTCGCCGCTACCTGCTGCGGATTCCGAACAACTACAACCCAGACGTGGCAGCACCGGTACTCTACGGCTTCGGCGGTTGGGAGGATTCCCCAGAGAACTTCTCCGGCTACAACCGCATGGGAAATACTGGCGCCACTAAGGAAGCGATCATCGTTTACCCTGAGGGCTTCGAGCGCGCTTGGGAGGCTGCGCCGTATGCAAAGACTCACGACGGCGAGGATATTCGCTTCATTCAGCGCATCTTGGACGACGTCGACAAGGATTACCGCGTTGACCGCTCCCGCGTTTATGCGATGGGAATGTCCAATGGCGGCGGCTTTACCTCTGTTCTGGGCTGCCACGCGCAGGAGACCTTCGCTGCTGTGGCAACAGTCTCCGGCGCTTTCTACAATCCAGTCGAGCAGAACTGCGTTGACGCCCCGATGCACACCCTCATCATGCACGGAGTGAATGACCGCATAATGCAGTACGAGGGCGGCACCCGTCACGAGGCCGGCTACCTACCGGTTCGTGAGGTTCTCGGCGGTTACCTCAAACGCAACCGTTGTGACATGACTTTCCAGGCTGAGCAGAACGGCCCAATGGCTGAGCGCCTGCGCTTTAACAACTGCCTGAAGAACGTTGAGCTCCTCAAGGTCAAGGGCGACCACACCTGGTGGTACGAGCCGGACACTTCTAACGAGGTGTGGAACTTCCTTTCTGATAAGCGCAAGTAACTAAAGGATCTGCTGGGTTTGGCCTAGTTCCTGTGCCTGATTGCGCTTTGGCTTTCGGAAGAACTGAGCCCAAATAAACAAACCGGTGCCCAAAAGCAATGCGAATGCACCGATACCGGAGAGAACGCCGGCCCAGAAGTTGAGCATCGGGACGCCATAGCTTAATTCTTGTGCATCCGTTTCTACATAGCCTTGTCCGTCTTCGGCGGCAAGGCTATTTCCATGTCCGGGGCGGTGTGCGCTTGCCGACGCCTTCTTCTTTTTCTCTGTTTCCTTTTGTTCGGACTTCGATGGTGCTGACTTGGTTCCTGTGTTAGTGGGTCCTGCCGTATTAGCCGAGCGGACTGCTGGCTTGCTGCCCATAACCGTGCCGCCTGGCGTCGATTGTGGCTGTGGGTTAGCAGCCTTCTTTTCGGTTTGGGCCTTGGTGGTGTCCTTGGCCTTGGACTTGTCCTTGTTCTTGTCCTTGACCTTGTCTTTGTCTTTTTGCTCGGTCTTGTTCTTGCTTTCGTTCTTGCTCTTGTCAGACTTGGCTTTAGGCGCCTCCGTGGCAACCATCTTGTCGGCCTCGTCGAGGGTCTTATCGAGGGCCTTGTCGAGGGTGCCGATGGCCTTTGCGGTATCGTTGATGTCAGTGGTCAACTGTCCAGCCTTGCTCTTTGGGCCAGAGTTGCCTGCGGAGCTGCCGCCCCAATCGAGCTCACAGAGCTCTGAATCATCGGTTGAATTGCCCACGAGGAACGGGGCGTCGAGTGAGTGCTCGGAGCCGTCCGGGAGGGTGAAGGTAAAAGTGACGGCGTAGGCGCCCGGCTGGGTGAAGCCGAAATTGACGTGGGTATGGGAGCGTGGGTAATCCCATGTCATGCTCGGGTCTTCGCTATCGAGTTTGAGCTCTGAGTCGCTCAAGTCGCCGGTTTGCCAAGCGAGGACGCGGCCGCCCTCAGGTGCGTCGTGAAGCTCCATGGATAGCTGAGCGGTTTCATCCTCAGTCATGTTCGAAAGGTGCAGCAGCGAGAAACCGAACCACGGGCGGTCATGGTCTTGGTCTTGGGGAAGCAGCCATGCATCGCCAGAAATGCCGGGGAAGCCTAGCTCGTCGAGAGAGCCCGTCATGTTGTCATCGACTACCACGACGAAATCGCGGGAGTCACGCTCGACGTGCTCACCGGAGCTGTCGTCGTCCACGGTAAAGCGCAGCGGGCCGTCGTCGTCGCGCACTGCGACATCCTGGTGGCCTTTTTCGATGTGGTAGCTATCCGCCACGGCGCAGGTATCCTCCGCGAAAGCCTGTGGTGCGGAAAGGCCTAGGAAAGTCGCAGCGCCGAGGGCGACGACGGTGCGTGGTACGCGGGAGTGCGAGAAAATCATGTGGGGTAGTCCTCTCTATGAGTTGGTCTTGGATTCGGAAGTCTTCTTCTGAAGAATCGGGGAGATTGCCCATGCCGCAAGGAAGAGGGTGGTAAGCACGAGCACGATGGTGGCGCCCGCCGGTAGGTCGATGGCCCACGCCAAGTAGATGCCGGTGAAGCTCGCGAAGATGCCTATGGCACTGGAGGTGAGCATCATCGTGCCCAGCGAGTTGGTTAGCAGGCGGGCAGTAGCCGCGGGAGTGATAAGCAGTGCCAGCACCAGGATGTTGCCGATGGTTCCCACCGAGATGACCACCGCGCCGGTTACGCAGAGGTAGAGCACGATGTCGAGGGCGAAGACGGGAAGGCCCATCGCGCGTGCCGTTTCTTTGTCCAGGCAGTTGGCCGTAAGTTGTGGGCTAAGCAATGCGATGAGGCCCACGATGATCACGGTGACTGCAGCGGCGGTGTAGAGATCCGCTTTCGATACGCCGGTCAAGGTGCCGAAGAGAAAGCTCGTCAGCGATGCGGTGTAGCCCTCAGTCCGAGAGATGATCACCATGCCGAGGGCAAAGGAAGCCGCAAAGAAGATTCCGATGACGGAGTCGGCGCGCACGCTGCGGCGCTGCGAAAAGCAAGCGATGAGCAATGCTACGACCGTGCCGGCAACCGCCCCACCCAGCAGGATGGATCCCTGCAGGGCAAAAGCAACCGCCAGGCCTGGGAACACCGCGTGGGAGACAGCATCGCCGATGAAAGCCATACCGCGCAGCACCACGTAGCAGCCCACCACGGCACAGACCACCGCAGACAGCATCGAGATACCCACCGCGCGAGCGAGGAAGTCTAGCTGCGGGTTAGCCAGATCGCTAAAGAAATCAAACAGGGAGACCTCGATCATGCGGCCACCCCAATCGCGGAAAGGAGCGGGGAATCGGTGCTGACGCCGAAGGCGGCGGTCCAGGCGGCGGCGTCGCCAAGCACTTGCTCAGCAGGGCCATCCGCAGTGATTTCCTTATTGAATAGCACTAAGCGCTGGCACGTGTGCGCAGCCTCCGCCAGATTGTGCGTGGACATGATGATGCTCGTGCCACCTGCGCAGAGCTCGTCGAAAAGGTAGAGCAATGCTTCCGTATTGGGGGCATCGAGACCCGTGAAAGGCTCATCAAGCAGGAGCACCTGCGGATTTGTGGCTAAAGCGCGCGCGATGAGCACGCGCTGGCGTTGGCCACCGGAAAGCTCAGCGATGGGCCGCTTTGCCAAGTGCGTGAGGTTCGTCAGCTCCAGCGCGCGCTTGGTCGCTGCGTGGTCTTTGGCGCGGGGCCTGCGGAACCACCCAATCAATCCCGTGCGTCCGTTCAACGCCGCCTGATAGACGTTGATGGGAAAGTCCCACTCTACGTCGTGACGCTGTGGCACATAACCCACCGACGCCGCGCACTGAATGTGCCCGCTGGCAGGAACCAAGCCCAGGATTGAGCGCATCAACGTCGTCTTGCCGGCGCCGTTGGGGCCCAAAAGACCGATGAATTCGCCAGGGTATACGCGCAGCGATGCATCGTTGATAACGCGGCGCCCGCTCAAAGTCACGCGCACGTGTTCTAGATCTATCAGTGCTTCCTTAGTCTTGGTCGGCATGCTTGCCTTTCTTGCGCGCTGCAAAAATAAGAAGGAAAGCCGAGACAATAAGCACGACTGCGCCGACTCCGAGCAATACCCAAATCCATCCAGCGATGGAGGAAGAGGATCCTTCTTGAGCAGCCTCTGGATCCCACTCGGTGGCGTTGGCCTCAGTCACGTCGGTCTCTGCTCCAACCGCGAAGGTCAAAATGCCGTCGGTGCTGAAGTCTTCTCCATTTTTGGTCTTTCCCTTAAGGCGGATACCCACCTGGTGGATGCCCGGCTCAGTGAAAACCCAGTTGGCGTGGGTGTGGGTGTTGAGGTCTACCCAGAAATCCTCGCGCTGGTTCTTAGCGGTGGACCAGAGCACCTGGGGTGCTTCGAAGCCGCCATTTTGGAGGAAGAGCGAAAACTCGCCCGGGCCGGTGTGACCGAGGAACTCCATGTTCACGCCGCGGTCGGCGGCATCGATAAGCGAGGGTGCCTGGGTATTCCAGCCCACCCAGGGAACGCCTGCTTGCTCCGTCTGCGGGATGACCCAGACGTTCTCGCCAGCATTGCCGCCGACGAAGCCGAATTGCTCATCGTCTGGGAGCGCGAGTTGGGCTTCGTCGCCTACTTTGAACACGACGTCGTCAAGCTCGCGCCATACGGGCGTGGCTGCGGAATCGTCGCGGGCGAGGAAATGCGCGCCTTCGCCTGTAAACTGCGCGCCGACGTCCACGTGGCCATGGTCGATGATTGCCTCGGTGCCTGCCGGGGCGAATTCCTCGTCGTCTTTGACCACCTGGGCGAGGTCACCGGCCCATGCACTAGGCGCCGGGATGGCGGCGGTTACCAAGACCGCAACGAGAACGGCCAAGCACGCATAGACCACCGACACGCTCGCGAGGATGCGGCTTAGCGGCCCAGTGGCTTTCGCGGAAGTTGAATTCATTTGTGGATTCCTTGTTTCTCAGAGATTTTCTTTAGGTGTGACTGGTTAGGGCGAAGGGTTAAGGCAGCGGTGGAGCGTCTGCGCATTGGTGCGCATCATGTCGATGTACGTCGGAGCCTTTTCATCCAACGTGTCGCCGTAGATGGTGCAGACGCGGATTCCTTGTTGCGCGGCTGCCTCGGTGAGCGTTGCTGTGCTTGCTTGTTGTGTTGGCTCTACAAAAACGGCCGGTAGGTGCAGGTTCTCCAACGTCCTGCGCAGCGCAATGACATCGCGCGGGGAGGGCTCGATGGCAGGATTCGGGGTGATAAAGCCTGCGACGTGCATGCCGTAGCCCTGGTCCAGGTAGGCATAGCCGTGATGCGGCGTGACCAGATGGCGCTGGGCCTGCGGGATGGAGGCTATTTGCTCGGCCACGAAAGCGTCGGTCTCCTTCAGCTGCTTGATATACGACGCCGCGCGCTCGCGGTAGGCCGCACCATGGGTGGGGTCTGCCAGCGCGAGGTTATCGGCCACCACCTCGGTTTCTGCGATGACATTGTCGACGTTGTGCCACAGGTGTGGGTCAACCTCGCCATGGATGTGCTTGCCCAGCACGGCTTGGGGCAGGAGATAGGTCTCGCTGCCCGGACGGCCCAAGAAGCGATACGCCGGATTCGGCGGAATCGGCTGCAACGTTGAAGAAGGCAAAGCCACCGCAGTGGTGTTGGGATCGAAGTGGGCGCCGTTATCCTGCAGATCAATGGACCCCGCTGCGATATTCGCGGTGATGTCCACGTGCCCCTCATCGTGTGTGCGCATTTCTTCTGGGGGATTAACGCCCACGGCGACGGTGATATTTTGCACCGCGGTAGCGCCGTCTTCAGAGTGGGCCTTAAACCCAATGCGATAGATACCGGGTTTGGAAAAGCCCCACGAGACATGCGTGTGCGCGTTAGCGGGCAAGCGGGCGGTGTCCTCATGATCGTTGATACCGTCCGCGCTGTTGAACAGCACCTCCGGCGTACCGAAGGTGGATACCACGTAAGCTGCCACGTCACCGGGACCCTCGGCAGAGACCATGCTGAGCTCCACCGCGTGCGAGTTGGCCGGGGCATCCTGGATGCGCAGTCCCAGCCACACGGTATCGAGGGCAGTGTTTTCCACGAGCGGAACGAGCTTGGCGCCGCGGGTGGAAGCCTGGTCTGCGACCTCGATGACCGGGACATGCGTGGTCTCCCGCAAGGTATCCATGAGCCCTTGCGGCTCAAGCAGATAGCCGTTTGCGAACGCGACGTCTGCGTTCGCCGCGTTACGGATGGTGCGCAGCGAAGGCTCAAAGGTATGCGGGTCTTTACCTGCAGGGATAAGGGCGGTGACGTTGGCGTCTTCGCCTGCAACGTGGCTAACGACGTCCGCGAGAATCGGCGTTGTCGCCACGACATTCAGACCCTCCGGCGCCTGCCCATCACTTGGGGCCGCGCAGCCGGCTATGAGAGCCACGGCGCTTAGCGACGACGCGACAGCCCAACGATTGTTTCGGTGCAGCATTAGTCCTGAACCTTCGCCAGCACCCAGCGCATAACACCAAGGCCCAGCATCAACATGCCAACGCCGAGCAACCCCAAGCCCCACGGCAGGTAGTTGGGGGCTTCAACGAAGTCGTCGCCCGCCGATTGCAAAGCCACATCCGAGCCATCTTCCTGCGCACCCGAGTGCGACTTGTGGCCCCGACGCACATGCTTGCGCGACTTTTCGCGGCCGGGCTTGCCCGAAGACTTTGCGTCCGAAGAGTGATTACCTGAGGCCGCACGATTGCCGCTTGCATTGGCACTGCTTAGTGCTCCACCAGCAGAAGACAGGGAACCTGCCGGAGCAGAATGCCCGTCGGACTCGGCATCCGAATCAGTGGAATCGGATTCGCCTTCGACGTCGTCGAAGTCCTCGTCTTCAACGTATTCTCCATCTTCTTCGCCTGCGGCTTCACCATCACCTACGGACCAGGTGTAGGTGACCTTGTTACTGGTATCGCCATTAGAAGAAGCCTGCACAGTCATCGTGTAAGTTCCTGGCTCGCTAAACGCCCAGTTGACGTGGCGATGAGCAGGGTAGGGCTGATTGATGACCTCGCCGCTGCGCAGCTCCAAGTCACCGGAGTCAGTAACAGATTCAATGTCACCGAAGCCCGTTGTCTCGAAGATGTAGACCGCACCAGGCCCACTAACATCCACGAAGTTGAAGTCAACGTCCTTGTAGCCTGCTTGCTGTGCCTTCTGGGTATCCCAGCCTGGCCAGATGATGTCCGACTTCTGGGTCTGCGGCAGAAAGTACGTGGGCGTGCCGATGCCGTCCACGCTCTCGGTGGCATCAGACCACGCGTTTTCGTTGACCCGCAACACTACGTCATCGCCGGGCCGCTCGACCTCTGAGCCGGTGATGTCTTCCTTCATCGACAGCGAAAGCTGGCCATCCGGCGCAGTGACGTAGAAGGCGTCGACGTGACCGGAATCAAATTCCGTCTCTTGGGCCTGCGCCGCAGCAAGCGGCATCGAAAAGACTACGAGCATCGCCGTAAACAACCAGCCCAGCGTGCGACGGTAAAGCGCAGGCCGAGGTACGACCCGGGACGGCATAGGAGAGAGTGTGTCCATAACTATTTAAGTCCTCTGCAATTAACAAATGCGGTTTAGGAACGGTCAGGGCCCATTTAGCGGCCAGTGATTCCCTTCACCCAGTAATCAATCTCCGCGCGGTGATCGTGGATGAAGTTCAGTGCCGCCTGGAAGATGGTCGCCAGCACGAGCGGGAGCACCAGGCTCCACGGGTTGAAGGAAGAACCTTCAGCAGAAGAACCCTCCTTCTCTGGCTTCGGTTGCGGCTTTGGCTCTGGCTTCGGTGCTGGCTTGTCTTTAGCGCAGTTGTTGGTGGCCTCGTCGCCGATGGTGAATAGCAGCTCTTGTGGCTCAGATTCGACCTTCTTGCCGTCGGTGGTGGTGGCGGTGTAGGTCACGTCGAACTTGTAGACGCCTGGCTTGCTGAAGGCCCAGTTGGTGTGGGCGTGTGATGGGAAGACGGTATCGATGGTGAAGTCGTCCTTGCTCGAATCCACGAGGACCTGGTCCTTGCCGCCGAGACCGCCGG
>NZ_KV800712.1:179518-183569 GCF_001810285.1 Corynebacterium sp. HMSC071F07 | reverse complement strand
GGTCCACATGCCAAAGGTGGCGCCTTCCGGCATCTCCTTTGGCTGCAGGTTCAGGTGCACCTTACCGTCCTTGAACTGCGAATAATCAAGGTTCTCAGTGTTGTAGCCCGGCCAGATGATGTCGCGGTTCTGCGTTTGCGGCAAGACATAAGTCTTTTCGCCGACTGGGTTCATGAAGTCGTACTCGGCACCTCCGAACTTTTCGGAGCGCTTCCTCAGAGCGTTGTCGCGCACGGCAATCACGACGTCGTCAAGCCGGCGCATCACCATCTTGTTTGCACCGATGTTGGTCTCGTCCTTGAGACGCATATCGAAGTGATCGTCCTTTCGAGTGGCCATGATGTCGATGTGGCCGCGGTTCAGGACGAGCTTTTCGTTGCACGTGGTTGAAGGATCGGCAGCGTCTTCTTCCTTCTCGCCTTCCTTACGCTTGTCGGCGTCCTGGTGCTGTGGGGAAGTACCCAGAGCACCGTCCTTTTCGAAGGTCTTACCGAAGGCATAGGAATCAGCGACGACGACCGAGCCGGACTCCGCTTTGACCGTCGGATGTGGGTTCAGCGTCAACTTGAGCTTGTAGTTGTCATAAAAGGCCGCATCGTCCACAAGGAACTCGCCGTGGCCGTTGGTAACAGCGCCCGTGAAATCAAGAGTGGCGATATCGCTGTCGTCTTCGTAGAAGCCGCCGCTGATAAAACCATTGAAGTTCTTGTCCTCAGTATCGACGACGACCTTGGATGCAGACTCGCCGACTGACTCAATCTTGGCGTGAAACTTCTTGTTCGTCGGAGTCATCTCCTCCTGCGGCGCAAGCTTGCGCACGTTGTGGGTTTCTTCCCACGCATCGGCAGACTTGGTCGAATCCGTCGAATTTGTTGTGCCTGGAGCGTATTCAACCTGCTCCGAGATCCATCGTGGTTCCGAGCCTTCCGGAGTAAAGACTGCCTGGATGTTGGACTTTTCAGGGCCCAGGAATTCGTCCCACTCGGCCTGGCCGTCGGTTACAGGCAGATCGGTGAGGAAATAGCCGTCGATAAGCAGCGTCAGCGTGCCTGAAGCCTTGTTTTCTGCATTGAAGCTGATAGTGGACAGGTTCTCGTCGCCGTCCTTTTTAGGATTGGACTTCGGAGCAATGTCGAGCTTGTAGCCTGCCGCAGAGGCATCGCCGTCAGTCGCGGCGTCGTAGCGCTCCCGCAAGGAAGGAGTCGGGTTATAGGCAGGCTTCTTGCCTCCTACCTGTAGGGAAGTGGTGGTCGGCTCCGAGGCGACGAGCGTGCCGTCCTTCTTACGCGCGGTGGTGCGGTAGGTGACCTCGTAGCGGCCAGGCTTGGTGAAAAGCGTGTAGTTATGGGTGTGGGAGCCTGCGTGCAGCATCGAAGAATACGCGGAGTTCGACGTGGTGCCGATGAAGCGGTCGAGGCCGCCCTCGGAGTCGCGATACCTGAAAAGCTCGAAATCGCCAGGACCGTCTACCGAGAGGATGTCGAGCGAGGCGAAGTTATCGCGGAAGTCATCTTCAGGCAGCCCGGAATCCGCGCCGAAGCCAAGCCAGATTGGATCGGCGCTGCCCAAGATGTTGGCTGGTGCTGTGTAGTAGGTCTTGTCTGCCTGACCGATGAAGTCGAAAGCGCCGTTGTCTGGCAGAGTGAATTGGTATTGGTTTCTTCCGTCGATATTCCAGCCCTTACCGATCCACGCGACGGTGTCTGCTAGGTCTGTGGTGGTGGAGTTATGCTCAGACTTGAGCGTGAAGTTATCGTCTTCCCAAAATGTTTTGGGGGAATCGACGTGCCCCTGTGTGGCGACTGCCTTTCCGTCGTCGGGTCCGGCGAAGGCCGGTGCCGGGGCGATAAGCGAGAGAGTAGTAAGTATGGCTAGAAAGCGGGTGCGCGTTTGTGCCACAGCGTGGAGCCCTTTCTTCAATTCTGATCCAAGGCCTTCACTATAGAAAATAGTTTCCATTTTGTTTAAGCGGTCTGATGTCGATTGTGAAACCGCTGGCAGACACTATTGAATTCTATTTCCATTTACCCTATTTTGGGTGAACCCGTGGAAGCGGCGGGAGTTGGGTGGTGGCACAGGCCTAAAGGGCCTGCATTACCATGGTGGGCATGACTGAAATTACTTCTGACGTACGCGTACGTTTCTGCCCATCGCCCACCGGCACCCCGCACGTGGGCATGGTTCGTACTGCGCTTTTTAACTGGGCATACGCGCGCCATACTGGTGGCAAGCTGGTTTTCCGCATCGAAGACACCGACGCTGCACGTGACTCCGAAGAGTCCTACCAGGCCATCATTGACTCCCTGAAGTGGCTGGGCATGGACTGGGACGAGGGTGTTGTGACGGGCGGTCCGCACGAGCCTTACCGCCAGTCCCAGCGCATGGACATCTATGCCGATGTCCTGGAGAAGCTGAAGGAAGGTGGCTACGTCTACCCGGCTTATTCCACTGCCGAGGAAGTGGAAGAGCGTCACAAGGCGGCCGGCCGTGACCCGAAGCTGGGCTACGACAATTACGACCGCGATCTCACCGACGAGCAGATTGCGGCATTCGAGGCGGAAGGCCGCAAGCCGGTGTGGCGCCTGCGCATGCCGGAGCAGGATTGGACCTGGAAGGACCTCGTTCGTGGTGAGCTGACCTTCAAGTCTGAGACCCAGCCGGACTACGTCGTTGCACGTTCCAACGGCGCGCCGCTTTACACTCTGGTTAACCCGGTCGATGACGCGCTGATGGGCATCACGCACGTTCTGCGCGGTGAGGACCTTCTTTCCTCCACTCCGCGTCAGCTGGCACTGTACGAGGCGCTGAAGGAACTCGGCATCGCTAAGCAGACCCCGGAATTTGGCCACCTGCCGTTCGTTATGGGCGAGGGAAACAAGAAGCTTTCCAAGCGCGACCCGCAGTCCAATCTCTTTAATCACCGCGACGTCGGCATCATTCCGGAAGGCATGCTCAACTACCTGTCCCTGCTGGGCTGGTCCCTGTCTGCGGATCAGGACATTTTCTCCGTGGACGAACTCGTTGCGAACTTCGATGTGGAAGACGTTCTGGGTAACCCGGCTCGCTTTGACCAGAAGAAGCTAGAGGCCATCAACGCCGATCACATTCGCCTGCTAGAGCCCGAGGTCTTCGCGCAGCGTCTGCGTGATTACCTGACCGAGTACACCGATTTCCCGGCAGATTATGACGAGCAGAAGTTTGCCTTCGTGGCAGACCTGGTGCAGACCCGCATCAAGATGCTTGGCGACGCCTATGGCCTCATGAGCTTCCTGGTTACTCCGGATGCCGAGCTGGAACTCGACGAGAAGTCCGCAAAGAAGAACCTCAAGGAAGATGCGGTGCAGCCGCTGGAGGTCTCCATCGCTCGCTTGGAGGAGCTGGAGGAGTGGAAGACGGATGCCATTGAGTCCGTACTGTCCAAGGCCCTCATTGAGGAGCTTGAGCTGAAGCCGCGCAAGGCCTACGGAGCTTTGCGCGTAGCTATCTCCGGCCAGCAGGTCTCTCCGCCACTGTTTGAGTCCATGGAGCTCCTGGGCAAGGAGTCCACCCTCAATCGCTTGCGCGCCGCTCTGGCTGTCACGCCGTTCCAGGCGCCTGCGCAGCAGTAGGGGCAAAGCTGTAGCTACTAGCTGGCGCTTCTCGTGGCCCCATTCCCGCAATGCGTTGGGAGTGGGGCCGCGACCGTTTTGGACAGTCGGAAGCGGCGGCTGGTGCAAAGCGCAACGTTGTAATTAGAACGCGCTAAAACGCACCTTTTCAAGTTCAAAAAGCTGCGATGACGTGGCGATTTGTGTGAAAACCGAAACGGTGGCTATAGTAATAAATCGTTGCAGCGAGCAACACCGCGGGGTTCGCCTCCAAGGTGGTTAAAAGCTCAAAGCGATGATGGCCTATGGTGTAATTGGCAACACAACGGTTTCTGGTACCGTCATTCTAGGTTCGAGTCCTGGTAGGCCAGCAGTGATACTGCTTCAAGTCGTATCACAGTTCTAAGCCCCGTTCGTCTAGCGGCCTAGGACGTCGGCCTCTCACGCCGGTAACACGGGTTCAA
>NZ_KV800712.1:175936-179418 GCF_001810285.1 Corynebacterium sp. HMSC071F07 | reverse complement strand
TTAAAAATCTCGAAACACTTTCGTCGAAATTCGTCGAAGATTGTGTTTCGAGATTTTTCCTATGTTGGCGGCGCGGACCGGTCCTTGTTTACCCCATACCAGCGCGCTAAATCTCGAGCACTTTTTGTCTTAGGCTTTAGTACCAGGGGAGGGACCACTGGGAAGTTCTCCAAAGTGCTTCCGCGGCTGATATTCGGTGCCTAGACTGCAGATATAAGCAGTTACCGGATGAAAGGAGAGTAGATGGCGGATATTGAAACGCATCATTTTCACCGACGCTACTCTAACGCCTTCGACTAGGCAGCATCGCTAGAATCCACAACTTCCTTTTAAACCAACTCTCGTAGAAGTAGGAGCCTCGTGCGAATGCTGTTAGACGTTAAGCGTCATCCCGAACCCGAGTTGGCACGCTAAATTTCCAGGCTCTGTCTATCAACAGATTGCAAGCGGAATAACCACTGATTCGATCCGCGCCCAGCCTAAGAGAAAGCAAGCTGCTAACCACGCAAGAAAAGCGCCAAAGGGTTCGGGATTTTCTATTGCTAGCAGGCGATTTGTTTAATTGTTTACGCATCGTTTACTCTTATCAAGTCCGCAACGGACAGCTAAACGAGCCCCGTTCGTCTAGCGGCCTAGGACGCCGGCCTCTCACGCCGGTAACACGGGTTCAAATCCCGTACGGGGTACAAATAGAAAATCTCGAAACACTTTCCAGGTGGTTAGTGTTTCGAGATTTTTGCTTATGGTTTAAAACTCGCGCGTACCAATCGCTGGCGCTTTTGACTCAATGCCCTAGACGATGAAAATCGTGGCGTTGTTGCCGCCCTTGCAAGTGATCAGCGCGTTGTCGGCCACGGTACAGCTCATCTCGTAAGTCTTGCCGGTTACTGGGCTAGCAACGTTTAAGGAGCCGGGGATATACCCGCGCAGGTCGTCTTCGGGGCTTGGGGTGGCATTGATAAGCGCGCTGGTGGTTTCCTTGGCAAAGTCGCAGCTGGTGTTGGGGCCTGCCATGAGGAAGTTGATGCGATAACCGTCGCCCATCATGCACAGCTCGGATGGAGTGCCGTTAACCGTCCCCTTCGCTCCTGGAGCGTCTCCTGCCGGTATGCCGAGGGAGTCGATGAGCTTCTGGCGTGCGTCTTGGTCGGTGACGTGGTTGTTGGTGTTTTCCTGGCCACCACCTTGCGGGGTTGCCTGCTGTGCCACGGTTTGCGGTGCGTTGGGGTCCAGCGTGGGCTGCGGGGCATCGGGGACGGAAGCACCGTTGGTTTGCTGAAGGGCCTTTAACTCTTCAAAGCTGTTGTTGAAGCTCGGCTCAGCCGGGGAGGGTTGATTGCTCGGGGCGGGGCTGCAAGCCGCAGTAAAGCCGCCGGCGAGCGCGATGGTGGCAAGCGTTAGCGGAAGGCGTCGTGAAGCAAACATGCCCTAAGCCTAACGCGGATCGTGTGGCGTATGTTCGAAAAGATTAAAACCGTCACCTCTAAGAAAGAGGTGACGGTTGAGGTAACGATTTATCTCGCTACCGTTTAGTGGTCATCCCAGTGGCCTTCGTGGGCGGCATGGCGGTGGCCATCGTGCAGGTAGTCAACATGGTCGCCGTGGGGAACCGCAACGTGGCCGCAGCCTTCACCGTGCTGGTGGTCGTGGTCCGCATGCTCGTGATGTTCAGTGCTCTCGCACTCGTCCCAGTGGCCTTCGTGCTCACGGTGGATGTGGCCATCGTGGAGGTAGTCGGTGTGGTCGCCGTGTGGGAATGCGACGTGGCCGCAGCCCTCGCCGTGGGTGTGTGCGTGGTCTTCGTGGATGGTGTGTGTCATGGTTTCTACTCCTTGTGGGTCGTGCGGTTGCTCCGCGTTTTCAATCTGTTTCCATTAAACAGTGTTTTCATTTCGATTTCAATAAGGCGGCCAAAGTTTTTCAAAACTTTTTCTTTAGTGACGCGCGGGGTGTGGGCGAGGTATGAAAAACGCTCTCGGCACGCTATGTTAAGGAAGTGACGCAAGGGAGGAAGGGATCTATGCGACTAATGAAGGGGTTTGCTGCCGTTGCCGGCGCAACGCTTGCCCTGCTGGGCGGCCAGGCCGTGGCCCATGCCAATCCGGGGGTTGGCGTGAAGCAAGGACAGGTAATTCTTACCGCCGAAGGCACTGCTTGCACCGTGGGATATGTGGAAGGTTCGCGTGCTTGGACCTCCGCGCACTGTGGCCTTTCGGGGCAGCAGGTCTACAACGAGTATGGCCAGCACCTGGGTACCCTGCGGTGGTTTAAACCTTCCGGTGCAGCAGAACATGACTTGGCCTATGTGCAGTTTGCGGCCGGCACCCACAGCGAAGGTAACCCGCTCAGTGGCGACGGCATCAATCCGGTTCCACGTGCCGGCGAGCAGGTCTGTGTAACCGGTCGTCTCAGCGGCAATGATTGCGCGCAGGCAATCGACGGCCCGAAGGATTTCGACGGCATGCACTACGCCACGAACCTGCCCAAGGTAAACGGCGACAGCGGCTCCGGCGTGTTCATGCCGGGCCGTTCGGGCGTCGTTGGCATCTACCAGGGCGGAACCGTGGTCAGCCGCAACGGCAAGCAGGCCTCCTTTGCAAACTATGCGCGCATGCCTTATGCCAATGAATTGGCTGGCCTGCCGCACCAAGGCTTCGTGCCGCGCCGCCCTAACATCGCACCGCCGCGCAACATCGTAGAGGTGCCGGGCGTTGAGCTCCGCAAGGTGGGTGACCAAGCTGAAGGGCTGGCAACCACCAGTAGTGAGGGCTTTGGTATCGATGCGATCCGCGGCATTGCAAATAACTACGGAATCATTATCTAGGCAACCGGGTTTTGTAAGCGGCTGAGGTAGAAAGCCTGCCCTTTAAAAGAAATAAGCCGTCACCTTTTCTGAGGTGGCGGCTTATTCGAAGTTTTATAGATTCATGTCTTATAGGCGGGCAGTGAGTTTCTGCGCGGCGTCGGCAAGCAGCGGGGCGTACTTCTCGGAGGGGGAAGGGCGGAAACGCTCGGCGGAACCGGACACGGAAATTACCGCGACGAGTGTGCCGGACGGGTCGAAGACTGGTGCAGAGATGGAGGCAAGACCTGCTTCGCGCTCTTCGATGGATTCGGAGTAGCCATTGCTGCGGGCCCTTTCGACGTCCTCGACACTGAAGGTTGCGTTTTCGATATCGATATCTTCGAAGGCGGCGAAGATGCGGGCGGCCGAGCCGGAAGTAAGGGGGAGTTGGCGGCCCACGGGAACCACGTTGTGCAGGCCGGACTCGGGCTCACGGGTGGCAATGCAGGTACGAGAACTGCCCGAGAGCTGATAGAGCTGCACGGATTCGCCAGTGTCTGCGAGCAGCTTGTCCATGATGGGTCCGGCTGCTTCGATGAGATGATCCCGATTGCCGGGGAGCGCGGGCCCGGCGCCCCATTTGCCATCCGGGGTACGGGTCAAGATGCGGTGAGCCTCTAGCGCGGTGGCGAGGCGG
>NZ_KV800712.1:85208-175836 GCF_001810285.1 Corynebacterium sp. HMSC071F07 | reverse complement strand
CACAGAGCTCGTTGAGGTTGGACGGACGGTTGGCGGCTGCCATCATGATGGCGACGGCGCGATCTAAAACCTTGATTCCGGATATTTCGCTATATTCTCCCATATAATGAAATTTACGTTCCAATTCATGAGATTTCAAGCGGAGTGGTGAATATGTCGGAAAAACTGACTTTGGCTGAGAAAGTCTGGCGTGATCACGCAGTCCAAAAGGGAAGCGATGGCGCACCAGATCTCATCTATATCGACTTTCAACTCCTCCATGAAGTTACCAGCCCGCAGGCCTTCGATGGGCTGCGTTTGTCTGGCCGTCCTCTTCGCCACCCAGAGCTGCACCTGGCAACGGAGGACCATAACGTTCCAACCCGCAGGATTGCCACGGGAAATCTGCTGGAGATTAAGGACGAGGTCTCACGTACACAGGTCAAGACCCTCCGAGAAAATTGCGAAGAGTTTGGGGTGCGGCTGCATTCGATGGGCGAGGAGCAGCAGGGAATCGTCCACACCGTGGGCCCGCAACTTGGAATTACGCAGCCGGGTATGACCATCGTCTGTGGCGACTCGCATACCTCGACGCACGGTGCTTTTGGATCCATCGCCATGGGCATCGGTACCTCCGAGGTTGAGCACGTTATGGCAACGCAGACGCTTTCTTTAAAGCCATTCAAAACCATGGCTGTAGAGGTAAACGGCGACCTGCCGGAAGGCGTGAGCGCGAAGGACCTGATTTTGGCCATCATTGCCAAGATTGGTACCGGCGGCGGCCAAGGCTACATCATTGAGTATCGCGGCGAGGCGATTCGCAACATGTCGATGGAAGCGCGGATGACCATCTGCAATATGTCTATCGAGGCGGGCGCGCGTGCGGGAATGGTCGCTCCGGACGAGACCACTTTTGAGTATGTGCGTGACTGCGAGTTTGCCCCAAAGGGCAAGGACTGGGAAGCCGCCGTGGCCTATTGGAAGACCCTTCCTACCGATGAGGGCGCGCATTTTGATGCGGTCGTGGAAATCGATGCTTCCGAGCTGTCCCCATTTGTCACCTGGGGCACCAACCCGGGCCAAGGCTTGCCATTGAGCGCAAATGTGCCAGACCCAGAGGATATTGGTGATGAGAACCTTAAGGCCGCAGCGCAAAAGGCTCTGGCCTATATGGATCTTGAGCCCGGCACGCCGCTGCGAGACATCAAGATCGATACCGTCTTCTTGGGCTCGTGCACGAATGCGCGAATCGAGGATTTGCGCGCGGCCGCCGCGGTGGTTAAAGGAAAACGCATCCATCCCGAGACAAACATGCTCGTGGTGCCTTCCTCTACCTTGGTCAAGGCCCAAGCTGAAAAAGAAGGCCTCGACACGATTTTCAAGGACTTTGGCGCGCAGTGGCGTACGGCGGGCTGCTCCATGTGCCTGGGCATGAATCCGGATCAGCTAAAGCCGGGGGAGCGTTCAGCTTCGACCTCAAATCGCAACTTCGAAGGCCGGCAGGGCCCAGGCGGGCGAACTCACCTGGTTTCTCCCGCCGTGGCCGCGGCGACTGCGGTCTTAGGGCATCTGGCCAGCCCAGCAGACCTTAGCTAGGCCAATCCACCCGTTTCTAGATTCGGTACCAACATCAAACCCTATTAAGCAAAGAAGGCAACCACCATGGAGAAATTTTCTACCCATATCGGCATCGGCGTGCCGCTGCGCGCTTCCAATGTCGATACTGATCAAATTATTCCGGCCCGCTACCTAAAGTCCGTCAAGCGCACGGGCTTTGCCGAGGGACTTTTTTCAAATTGGCGCGCGGATGAAAACTTCGTGCTTAACCGTGAGCCTTTCTGCAACGGCTCGGTGCTTTTCGCAGGCCCCGACTTCGGTACCGGTTCATCGCGTGAGCATGCGGTGTGGGCGCTGCGGGAATTCGGTTTCAAGGCAGTATTTTCCTCGCGCTTTGCGGATATCTTCCGCGGCAACTCCGGCAAGGCGGGGCTGCTCACTGGCATCATGGCGCAGGAAGACATTGAGCTGATATGGAAGCAGCTGGAACAAAACGAGACTTCGGTGACGGTGGACCTGGCGGCGCGACGCTTAAGCGTTGGCGGCAATCAGTATTCCTTCGAGATTGATGACTACACGCGCTGGCGCCTCATGGAGGGACTCGATGACGTAGGGCTGACGCTGCGCAACGAAGACGCGATCACAGACTACGAAGACCGGCGTCCAACTTTTAAACCTTCTGTTGCTTCTTTTTGATAATTGCCAGTCACTTACCCCTGTTGCGTTAACAATCGGTAACAGGACTGATTTTCTCTAGAAACCTTGCACGCGTCAGAATAGTCTGTGAGTCGTGACTCAAGAATTTGGAAACAATAACGGTTTTAACGCTAACGGTAACTACCCGAACGCTAACCAGAACGACCCGAACAATCCCTTCGGGCAGTCTGGCCAACCTGTTCAGGGCGGACAGCCTAATCCGGGCCTGCCTCCATATGGCGAGTACGGCGCACAGGGCGGCGCGGGTTATGCCGGTGCTGGCAACGCCCCTAATGGCAACCAGATGACTGGTCAGTTGCAGGGGCCGCCGCCAAGGTTAGATGCCGGCGACGCCATCGGACAGGGGTTTAAGGGCTTCTTCCGCAATCCTGGACCGTGGATTTTGGCACCGCTTGCGCACTTTGTCATCATGTTTCTGCTCGCGGGGGTAATAGTAGCAATCGTCGCGGGGCTAGCACCGAGCACTTCCGATCCTTCCGAAGCTGGAAATATTTTGGCACCGATTGGGGGCGTTTTCTGCGTAGTCTTCATGTTGTTCTATTGCTTTTGGATGACAGCAAACGTCTACAGAGCCGCCGCGAAAGAGACGGACGGCCAACGCGCGAGCTTTGGAGACTTCTTTAAAAGCGGAAATACCTTTGGCTTAATGGGTCACTACATCGTGGTCCAAATCATCGTGTATGTGGGCCTTATCCTGCTTATCATTCCGGGTTTGCTTGCCAGCTTCTTCCTCTCCTTCGTTCCATATATCAAGGCGGATAACCCAGAGATGAGTCTCGGCGAAACTTTCCGCACCTCCTTCAATCTGACCAAGAATAACGTTGGCCAGTCTCTCCTGTGCCTCATTGTGGGCGGATTGCTCGTTAGCCTCTTGGCCTGCATTCCAATCGTCGGGCTCTCGTTCGCCCTCGGCATCCAGGCATTCATGATGATGATTTTCTACAGGCAAGCCACTGGCCGCCCGGTTCACCGTTGGGTATAAAACGGCGAAAACCTAAAGAACTCGGATTCCTAAAATAGGATCCGAGTTCAATACGTTTTGCTAGCGAACTGGCAGCGCGCTAGCGAGGTAGTCAGCGCCGGTGAGCACGCCGTTGTTGAAGGAGAGCACCCACACCGAGCCCTTCTTGAAGCGAAGGTCTTCGAAGTCGGTCTTGAGGAACTGTGGCTTTAGGCTTTCGAGAATGCCGGGGATGGTTTCACCTTGGCTGACGATGACCGGCACGCCGCCCTTCGCCACCACCCGTTGGAAGGCTTGCTCGGCAGCTGCGGGGGACTTTTGCCAGCCCTCGTCCCCGAAGTCCTTGTTGACAGCAATGTCGAGCCCGAGTTCGTCGGCAAGCGGCGCTGCGGTTTGCTGGCAGCGCTGTGGGCTCGCCGAGTAAATGGCGGTGGGGTGGTAGGGCGAAAGCATCGGAACGAGCATTTCTGCTTGGCGACGCCCCTTTTTATCCAACGGGCGCAGATTATCGTCACCCTCCCAGTTACGACGCTGATGGGCGCGTGCATGGCGCACATAGAGGACGCGGGTGGTGGGAGCCAAGCGCAGGCGCTTCTTGGCCTTAGTTAAAACGTCAGTATCGACGTCATAGGTAAGCAGCTCGCAGGCCTCATCGATGGGCAGCCAGCGCAGCTCATCGGTTTCGCTATTGTCTCCGAAGCTGCCTTTAAGATACTGGGCCAACCAGTAGTAGACCACCTTCGTGCGGCCTTGGACTGGATAGGTGACCTTGCCGATGAGCTTGCCAAGCTTGACGTCATAGCCAGTCTCTTCAAGGATCTCGCGCGCCGCCGTGGTGGGTAGGGACTCACCTGGATCGACCTTGCCCTTAGGCAAAGACCAATCGTCGTAGTGGGGGCGGTGGATTACCGCTACCTCGGGATCCTGCGGATTGCCACGCCACAGCACGGCGCCGGCTGCCAAGGTCGTGCGCTTGAATTCTTTGGCGGGATCGGTAGGAATTTCCTGATGACGGCCCGAGATGAAGACCTCAGACTTTGCGTCTTTGTCTGTCTCATGCATGTTTTTTGCCTTGGGCATTTCGCTCCTTAACAGATGGCTGCGCAGCTTATTTTTAACTATCTTGCGCTCTTTGGGCGCGCTTTGCATCCGCACGCGCCGGTTCTTCGCGTTCGGTTAGCTGAATATTATTTCACTTACCCCCAGTTGGCCCGCAAGCTGAAAAAGCTTGTCTTTTGTGCGGGTCGGTTGGGCTAATCTAGGTATGTTGCACGAGATACGCAAAGGGGAGAGCTAATGCAAAAGGTTGCAGTAATGGGCGCGGGTTCTTGGGGAACCACCTTGGCGAAAGTCTTCGCTGATGCGGGAAGCGAGGTCCACTTGTGGGCGCGCCGCCCCGAGCTGGCTGAGGCTATTAATACGACGCATATTAACCCTGATTACTTGCCGGGCCTCGAGCTGCCCTCGGGCCTTATTGCGACGTCGGATGCCGCAGCGGCGCTCGACGGTTCCGCCATCGTGATTTTCGGTGTGCCCTCGCAGACCTTGCGCAGCAACTTGGAAAAGTGGGCGCCCTTGCTGCCTGCTGATTCCACCTTGGTGTCCATCTCGAAAGGCGTGGAGGCAGCAACTCTAAAGCGCATGAGCGAGGTCATCGCTGATGCAACTGGTGTCGATGAATCGCGCATCGCAGTACTTTCCGGCCCGAACCTGGCTAAAGAGGTAGCGGAGGAGCAGCCGGCGGCCACCGTCATCGCGTGCACCGACGAGGAGCGCGCGAAGGCTGTCCAGCATGCAGCGGCCGCACCGTATCTGCGCCCATATACCAACACCGATGTCATTGGTGCCGAGATTGGTGGTGCCTGCAAGAACGTCATCGCCCTCGCCTGCGGCATGGCCTCTGGTCGTGGCTTGGGCAATAACACTCTGGCCACGATCATCACCCGCGGTCTTGCGGAGATCACTCGCCTCGGCGTGGCTTTGGGTGCTGACCCGTTTACTTTCTCTGGACTTGCTGGCATGGGTGACCTCGTGGCCACCTGTAGCTCGACCCTCTCGCGTAACCGCACCTTTGGCTACCGCTTGGGCCAGGGCGGCACGTTGGAAGAAGCCAAGGCTGCGACGAATGGCCAAGTGGCAGAAGGCGTTATCTCCTCGGATTCGATTTTCCGGCTGGCTCAGCAGGTGGGCGTCGAGATGCCTATTACCCAAGCGGTCTACGGAGTTTGCCACCGCGGCGTCGACGTCGAAGACATGATCGTCGCGTTGATGGGGCGTTCAAAGAAGTCGGAATAGTGCGAGGGTAAAGTTTGCCGTTATGAGCGAAAAGATCCGTGTAGCCGTTGTATATGGCGGTCGTAGTTCCGAGCATTCTGTCTCTTGTATTTCCGCAGGCGCGATCATGAATCACCTTGACCCTGCGAAGTACGAGGTGGTGCCTATCGGAATTACTAAGGAAGGCCAGTGGACGCCGGGAACCACCGAAGGCCTAGAAATCATCGATGGCGTTATGCCAGAGGTGACCTTGGGCGATGAATTGGCGTTGTCCCTAAACCCAGCCACCAAGGGCCGTTTCCACAACGTCACTCAGCACAACCACTATGCGGAAGTCGATGTCATCATCCCGGTTCTGCACGGACCATATGGCGAAGACGGCACTGTCCAGGGGCTGTTTGAGCTTTCCGATATTCCTTATGTGGGCACCGGAGTTCTGGCTTCTTCGGCCGGAATGGACAAGGAATTTACCAAAAAGCTGCTCAAGGCAGAGGGCCTGCCGGTAGCGCCCGAGGTGGTGCTCAAGGAGCGCACCGCGTTGACCGAGGAAGAAAAGCAGGAACTGGGTTTGCCGGTCTTTGTAAAACCTGCACGTGGTGGTTCTTCCATCGGCGTTTCCAAGGTCAGGGATTGGGCGGATTTCCCGCACGCAGCCGAGGTGGCCTTCGAAAGCGATGGCAAGGTGCTCGTCGAGCCCGAGATCGTGGGTGCTGAGGTAGAAATCGGTGTACTGGAGTATGCGGATGGCTCCATCATTGCCTCGGTTCCAGCACAGCTCAATGGCATCGAGGAGGCCGACGAAGGCTTCTATGGCTTCGATGCCAAGTACATCGATGAGGGCGTGAGTGCACAGATTCCGGCCCCGCTTGCAGAAGACCTAACCAAGACTTTGCGAGAGACCGCCATCGCAGCTTTCCGCGCACTGGGCTGCGAGGGCATTAGCCGCGTGGACGTTTTCATCACCGAAGATGCTTTCTACATCAACGAGATCAACACCTTCCCGGGCTTTACCCCGATCTCCATGTATCCACAGGTATTTGCCGCCACCGGCGTCGATTACGCAGCGCTTCTCGACGCCTTGGTAGATAGCGCTCTCGCCCGCGCGAAATAATCCTCGCTATTGGCCAGGGGTGTGCTTGGCCAAAGTGTCGCTCATGCGCACCAGCGCAGAGTTGGCAACGTCCTGGGGTGCGAACAAGGCTAAGTCGTTCGCACGGCCCAGGGCGAACCAGGTTCCGCCGGTAGTTCCCTCGGCCAAGGTGGTGTCTTCGAACCAAGGCACATCGTTTACTTGCTGGAGCTGTACGCCCGGTTTGTAGTTTTCGGGTTCGCCGACGCCGCAGCGCACCACGATGTCTTCTCGGCCTTCCGCGCTCCAGACGTAGGTGTTTTTGTCCTCGATGTCGCTGCGGCGGGTGTAGCCATCCGCGATGTGCTCCGGTAGTGCCTTTTCCAAAGGGGCACACATCTTGTCCGGGCCGTCGGCAAGCTGCGAAAGCGGTGCCGGGCGGGGCTCGTGGTGCTTCTTGCGCAGCGGCTCGAGCGTCTTATCCAAACCGGTGGGACGCTCGTCGTTGAAGGTGGTTACCGCTACCACGGGGCTGCGATCGGTGTTGTACCACGTGGTGAGGTTGGAGCCTGGGGTCATGTCTTTGACCTTGAGCCAAGCATCGCCGTCGATGTCCTCGGTCTGGGAGTAGGCGGTGTACTGATAAGGCAGGTTGGCGCCGCAGCGCAAGCTGACCGACTCGGAGGAAAGTTTTGCCCACGCAGCGGCGCCTGCCGGAACCGGCTCGGCGATTTCGGCTCGGGGCTGGCCCATGAACTCCTCGGGCGCTGCCGCGACGACGGACTTACACTCCGCGGAGTTAGCGTCGTCTGATTGAATGGGGGACAGCGCAACTGGTGCTTTGGCCGTGTTTTCGAAGTAGAACTTCGCGCCAAAAATAACCGCGAATACCATCGCAATGGATAGTCCAAGTGAGATAAATACGGCGGGGCGGTTAAATTGGTTGGTCATAAGCGTTCATCCTAACGCGTAAAGCAATGTCAGCATTAACCTCCCGTTGAGAAAGGCCATCGTGCATTTGTCGCATACCCTCGGGCAAGCAGGCGAGCAACATGTCATCGGTGAAATCGTAGCCGCGGCGCCCAGCGCGCTAAACGGCGATGACGCCGCCGTCATGTTCCCGGATCCGCCGAACTCACGCACGGTGGCTTGCACCGACATGATGGTGGAGGGCAGGCATTTCCGCCGTGACTGGTCCACTCCGATGGAGGTGGGCCAGAAAGCGATTCTGCGCAACTTTGCCGATATCGAGGCGATGGGCGCGCGTCCCACTGCAGCGTTGCTCGCGATTGCGGCGCCTACGGAGACCCACGTGTCCTTCGTGCGCGGTATTGCGGAAGGCATCGCCCAGCGTTGCGCCCTTTATAACGCAGAGCTGGTTGGCGGTGACCTCACGCGCGGTTCACAGCTGGTTATCACCGTTACCGCAATTGGCACGTTGGGCGGAAGCCAACCCCCATTGACTCTGGATGGGGCACGAGCGGGGCAGAAGCTGGTCAGCCACGGCAAGATTGGTTACTCTGCGGCGGGTCTCGCATTGCTGCAGGAATATGGGCGCGACCTACCGCCCGAGCTCTCGGAGCTATGGCCGCTTATCGACGCCCACTGCAATCCTTCGCTCAAACCGGGCCGCGGCGTAATCGCCCGCGCCACGGGGGCTACCGCCATGACGGATAACTCGGATGGCCTCGTGCCAGATATCGCGGGTGTTGCAAAGCGCTCCAACGTGCACATCGACTTGCACTCCACCGCCATTGCTCCTGACGCTTTGCTCACTGAAGCCGGTGTGGTCTTGGGCGTTGACCCATGGGAATGGGTGCTCACAGGCGGCGAGGACCATACCTTGGTGGCTACCACCAACAAGGAAGCGCCATCGGGGTTCCGCGTCATCGGCACCGTCAACCGCGGCACTGGGCTGACCGTGGATGGTAAGAAGCCGAGGTATGACGCTGGCTGGCAGAGCTTTTAAAGCAGCGAGGAATTTTCAGGGGAGGAAATGATGACTGCGCCGTACTCGCAACTTTTTGATACCTCGGTAATCGATAGCTCGTGGTTGCCGGTCTTGGCGCCGGTACTAGAAGAGCACCTGCCTGCCATCGAGCAGCAATTGCAGCAGCTGCCGGAAGATGGATTCCTGCCAGCGGCCGAAAATGTCTTTGCTGCCTTTCGCGTGCCTTTGCCCGAAGTGCGCGTGCTCATCGTGGGGCAGGACCCTTATCCCACGCCAGGACATGCGGTAGGTCGGTCCTTTGCCACGGCACCTGGGGTTAAACCGCCGCGTTCCTTGCACAACATCTACAAAGAGTTAAGCGAGGACGTAGGCGTTGCCCCGCGCGAAGACGGTGACTTGCGCGCTTGGGAGTCCCAGGGAGTCATGCTTTTAAATCGCGTGCTCACGGTGGCACCGGGTGAGGCGGGCTCGCATCGTAAGCTCGGCTGGCAGGCCATCACGGAGGCTGCAATCCGGGCGCTCAACCGGCAGCCGATGGTGGCCATCTTATGGGGCAATGACGCCAAGGCCTGCGCGAAGTTCTTGCCGGACGTGCCGACTATCTCTTCGGCGCATCCTTCGCCTCTTTCTGCACGCCGAGGATTCTTTGGCTCACGGCCGTTTTCGCGCGCTAATGAGCTTTTGCGCGACCAGGGCGCGCCGGATGTCGACTGGCACTTGTAAACTATTCGGCATGTCATATCCGAGTTCGTTAGATGCCCGTGGTCTTCATAACTGGGCGATCCGAACTGTTGGTGAACTTTCCCACCGACGCGCTGAAATCAATGCGCTTAACGTATTCCCGGTTCCAGATTCCGATACCGGCTCCAACATGGCCCACACCATGGAGGCTGCGCTCGAGCAGGTGGAAAAGGGAGGCGACGTAGCCGAGGCACTTGCTATCGGTTCCGTGCGCGGCGCCCGTGGCAACTCCGGCATGGTGTTATCCCAGGTGCTGCGCGGCATCGCGGATACCACGGTTGATTCCCGCGTAGATGGCCAGACTTTTGCGTCTGCTTTGAGCCTCGCAGTGCAGCTGGTGGAACGCGCCATTGCGCGTCCGGTGGAGGGCACGGTCATTTCGGTCTTGCGTGCGGCGGCAGCTGCGGCTTCCGCGTCTGCTGAGCAGCCTGGCAAGCAATTCCACGACATCGTGGTCGAAACCATCACTGCCGCCCGCACTGCATTGTCCAAGACCCCTTCGCAGCTTGCTGTACTGCGCGAGGCCGGTGTGGTCGATGCTGGCGGTACCGGGTTCGTCATCCTGCTTGAGGCCTTGCTGGCTGAGATCGAGGGCGGCGCGGTGCGCGAGGCCGAACACGAAGACGAGGTTGAGGCCGAGCTCGAGGTGGTCTTCTTCTTCGAAGGGGACCTGGACGCACTTGGTGAAAAGATAGGTGAGCATGGCAATAGCCTCGTCATTGCCCGCGCCACTGAGAACTCCGGCTCGGTACACATTCATACCCGTGAGGCCGGCCCTGTAATCGAGATGGCCTTCGGCTCCGGCGTGGTAAGCAACCTGCGCTTGGAAGTACTGCCGGAGCAAGCAGACGAACCCGTAGCGGAAGTGTCATCCCGGCGCATCTTTGCGGTAGCGCCGGCAGGCCCGGTCGCAGCACTTTTTGAAACCGTAGGCGCCAAGATTGTACGCCCAGGCGAACAAGTCACGGTTTCGCAACCGCAGGATATTTACCTGCCCAACGGCTTTGAGGGCGATGCCGGAGAGGCCCGCGTGGTGCCCACTGAGTCTTTGGTTGCAGGCCTGGCGGCAATCTCCGTCTATGAGCCGGATAATCCTGACACCGATTCCATGGTTTCTGTTATGCGGGATGCCGCGCGTTCCATGCGCGTGGATAAACCTGCGCATGAAGACGCTGAATCTATCTTGGTCAAAAGCCGTGAGATGTTGGCTGCCGGGGGAGAGCAAGTCACCGTCCTCACCAGCCTTAAGCTGGATGATGATTACCTGTCTGAGGCACTCGAGGTGGAGGTCGTTGCCATCCATGTTGAGGGCATCAAGACTGAGATCGGAGTGGAGTAAGCATGCTGGGATGGCGGGACGAGCGGGAGTTGAAAGAAATCTTGCCGGCCAAAGACGCCACCAAAATCAAAAAGGCATTTGGGTACACCACCTGCGGTGAGCTGCTCAGCCACTATCCGCGTGACTACATCCGCCACAACAAAGACGTAGGCCTGGGCGGTGCCAATGAAGGCGATTATGTCACCGTCACCGGCCAGGTGGTGCGTCTGCAGCAGCGGAACACCGGCAAGACCTTCTTGCTCACGTTATCGATGGATAACGGGATCACCGCCACCTTCTTCAACGCGCATTATCTCACCCGCGTGCTGCGCCAAGGCATGCGTTTGATGCTAAGCGGCAAGCTGAAGTTCTACCGTGGGCAGCCGCAGCTTCAACATCCTGACTTCGTGGTTATCGATGCAGGCGGTGCAGGCAGCGCGAGCAACGCGCTTTACGACGCAGCGCCTTCCGGAAGCAGCGGCGGCAAGGTTACGGCTACAGGCTCGCTGCGTAACCTCTCGCAGTTCGGGCAACTGGAATCTTTGCTTGAGCGCGAGTGGATTCCTATTTATCCCGCCAGCGGCAAGGTGACCTCGTGGTACATCATGGGCGCTATCCACATGGTGCTGGAGAATACTCCGACGATCCCCGAGCCGCTGGACTACCGGATGATGGTGGAACTTGACCAAGCTATCCGTGAAGTCCACGAGCCCACAGCGGCTGGCCCGGAAAGAGCTATTCAGCGTTTGAAGTACAACGAGGCTTTGTCCATTGGCCTCGTCATGGCCCTGCGCCAACGCGACTTCAAGGCGCGTACCGCCGTGGCGATGCCTTCCATCTTGGACGGCTACCGTGATGGGCTGCTGAGCAACCTACCCTTCGAACTAACGGCAGGGCAGCGTAAGGTCATTGCGGAAATCGACGAAGACCTCTGCGGCACACTGCCCATGATGCGCCTGCTGCAGGGCGAGGTTGGTTCCGGCAAGACCATGGTGGCTACGTGTGCGATGTTGCAGGCGGTCGATGCAGGCAAACAGGCGGCACTGCTCGCACCGACTGAGGTGCTGGCGGCGCAGCACGGGGCGTCGATTAGCGCGAGCGTGCCCGATGGCGTCAAGGTCGCCGTCCTGACCGGTTCCCAGCGCTCTGCGGAAAAGCGCCAGGCACTGCTGGACATTGTCTCCGGCGAGGCCGACATCGTCATCGGCACGCACGCCATTATCCAGGACTCTGTAGAGTTCTTCGACCTAGGTCTCGTGGTAGTAGACGAGCAGCATCGCTTTGGCGTGGAGCAGCGCGATAGCCTGCGCTCGAAAACTCGAGAGGGCACGAGCCCACACATGCTGGTCATGACGGCAACGCCGATTCCGCGCACCATCGCCATGACTGTCTTCGGTGACTTGGCGGTATCTACCCTGCGCGAGCTGCCTGGCGGGCGCAAGCCCATCCAGTCCAGCGTGGTTCCGGAATGGGCACCAGCCTGGGTGCAGCGTGCTTTAGCGCGCATCCGTGAGGAGGTGCAGGCTGGCCACCAGGCCTATATCGTCTGCCCGCGCATCGAGGGAGAAGGTGGCGTACTCGAGGTGGCGTCCCAACTCCAGGCCGGACCGCTACGTGACCTTAAACTCGACGTTCTGCATGGTCGCATGAACGATAAAGATGAGGTCATGTCGCGCTTTGCGCGGGGTGAAACAGATGTGTTGGTCTCTACGACCGTCATCGAGGTCGGCGTTGACGTGCCCAATGCCACGGTGATGCTCATTCGCGAGTCCGAGAACTTTGGTGTCTCGCAGCTGCATCAGCTGCGGGGCCGCGTTGGCCGCGGCGGCAATGCTTCCATCTGCCTGTTCCATACCACCGCGGCTGAAAACACGGGCTCTTTTAAACGCATCATGCAGATTGCGGACACCACCTCAGGCTTCGAGTTGGCGGAGATTGACCTGCAACAGCGCCACGAGGGAGACATCCTGGGCACCCTGCAATCGGGAACCCAGCGCTCGCTGCGCCTGCTGGACTTGGCCCATGACCGCGACATCATTGAGCGCACGCACGATGATGCGTACCGTTTAGTGCAGCGCAACCCAGAATTGGCGGTGGAATTAACCCGGAACATGACCGAGAGCGAGCAGGAATACCTAGAAAAGAACTAATCTAGAGCCCATGAACATTTGCGCACCTTTTGCCGACACTGTGCGTTTTCACGTGAGCGTGGGCCAAGAGGTCTCTGCGGGAGATGCCATCGCTACCGTGGAGGCCACCAAACTAGAAGCTCCCGTCGTAGTCCCGGGACGTGGAGTGGTGGATAAGTTGTGTACTGAAGACTTTGCCGCAGTCTATGGCGGTGACGTACTAGCGATTATTGGGGAGGCACGATGACCAGAATTATCGCCGGAGAAGCCCGCGGGCGCAGCATCAAGGTGCCAGAGTCCGGCACGCGCCCTACCGCGGACCGCGCACGCGAGGGCCTCTTTTCTTCGTTGAATGTGCGCTGGGGTTTTGCTGATAGCCGCGTGCTGGATTTGTTTGCCGGCTCTGGTGCCTTGGGACTGGAGGCAGCTAGCCGCGGCGCGGAGGAAGTCGTTCTGGTGGAATCTAACCCGGCGGCAGTGAAGGTGATCAAGCACAACGTGGGCGTCGTCAAGCCCCCGCGCGTGGACGTACGCGAGATGAAGGCCTCCACCTACCTGGCCACCGCACCGCGCGGTTACTTTGACATGGTGTTGGCAGACCCACCTTATGCTTTCAACGATGTACAGGGCCTGCTGGACGCCATTGAGCCCGTGCTTGATGATGCAGCGATTGTCGTCATCGAGCGTCACGTAGACAGCCCAGAACCGCAGTGGCCCGAAGGCTTTGAGCCCACCGGCCAGAAGCTCAAGAAGCGCACATTTGGTATAGCGCGCTTTGATATGGCCATCTACCACCGTCCGGATGCAAGCGGGGAGTAAAGGAAAACCTATGCCGACTAAAGCAGTATGCCCGGGTTCTTTCGACCCCATTACCTTGGGCCACGTGGACATCATCAACCGTGCGGCGGCGATGTTCGACGAAGTAACCGTGTTGGTCACCGGCAACCCGGATAAGCCTTCCGGCCTATTTAGCGTGGAAGAGCGCGTGCAGTTTATTCGTGCGACTTTCGACGAGCACATCAAGGTCGATTATTGGTCCGGCCTGCTCGTGGACTACACCACGGAACACGGTGTGGACACACTGGTCAAGGGGCTGCGCTCCTCCTTGGACTACGAATACGAGCTGCCGATGGCGCAGATGAACCGTCGCCTTTCCGGCATCGATACAGTCTTCTTGCTCACCGATGAAAAGTACGGCTACATCAGCTCCTCGCTGTGCAAGCAGGTGGCCAAGTTTGGTGGGGACGTCACGGGCATGTTCCCAGCGCACGTGGGACGCGCGGTGGTGGAGAAGTACGCCCAATGATTGCAATCCCACTCGCGATCCTACTGACCGTGACGTTGGGCTCTTGCCTGCAACGAGTCTCCGGCATGGGGCTTGGACTCGTCGGCGGACCTATTTTGACGCTGCTTCTAGGCCCAGTCCAGGGCATCATGGTCATCAACGTGCTGGCGGTGGTCAACGCGATGCTGACCACGTATTCGATGCGTGCCAACGTGGACTGGGGCAAGTTCTTGCGTATTGCGCCGGTGATGGTGCTGGGCGCAATCCCGGCGGCCTTGCTGGTGGCTAATATCGACTCGGCCGCCTTGCTGGTTTTGGTGGGCGCGGCCCTGCTCATCGCACTGGGCGTGGTGACCTTTGGCAAGCGCTTCGTGCCGGAAATGCACGGCCTTGGCCCCTCCCTGTCAGCGGGTGTGCTCGGCGGTTTCACAAACACGCTAGCTGGTGTAGCCGGCCCCGTTATTACCGTTTATGCGCAGGCGGCGCGCTGGCCGCAGGCGGTCTACGCCGCTACGTTGCAGCCTTGTTTCATCGTGGGCGGTCTATTCTCAGTGAGCACCAAGTTGGCCGTGGGTGCGGGCGGATTCGGTGATGTGACGTGGCTAATTTGGCCCGCCGGCGTCATTGGCATGTTCCTCGGCATCGCCACGGGCACTCGTATTGCGCGCCACGTGCCGCGCGAGAAGGCACGCATTCTTTCTTTGACCGTGGCTTCCCTGGGCGCAGTCAGCGCTTTGATTCGTGGCCTGATTAGTCTCTAAACGGGGACGGAGGCCCCTCAGCCTCCCTTAGCTTTCTGATTCCTGGACCGCGTGAGCGAACTCGTTGAAGCGGTCCAGGGTGCTAAGAAGCGCGTCTTGGGCGGCGATGACCGCGAGGTTCAACGCGTGGAAAAGCTGCTCGTCGTTCATGCCCGCGGTGGTGACGAAGGTGGCGTCGCCACGCAGTTCCACGGTGTCTTCTTCGCTCCGGCCCACGAGAGCGCGGCCGTCGAAAGCAGAAGCGTTGTGCTCGTTGGCGATGACGTGGAAGACGGGGGAGACATCCTCGTAGGAAAGGGTGGTGGGCAGGAGGCACTCCAGCTTCACCAAATCTTCCGCCGCGCTGATGACCCACTTCAAGTTATTAAGGTGAGCACTCAAGGAATCCGGAAAGTCCGGGTTATCCTCCGGAAACATGTTCATCTCCGGGGTGCTGAGTTGCTCGCGCACGCGCTTTAGCGTTACTGCAGGAAAATCAGGCTTGCTAAACAGGTCAAAAGGAAATGCGTTCGGGGTAGACATTCTTAGCTGCGACCTTTCTTGTTTGCTGCCTTATCGTTCCACTTAGCTGCCTGCGGGAAGGCTTCGGCAACGGCGTCGAAAGCCATGCCGAAGCTATCGAAGGCGCTCAAGACGAAGCTGCCTAGCTGGTTAGAGCTAAGGCCGATGCCTACGCCCATCGCGCGGTTGGCGCAGATGGCAATTTCTTCTTCCTCCTGCTTGGCGCCCGCGCCAGTGCCTTTCGGACGGAAGTCATAACTTAAGGTCGGCGCGGACATGTTCCAATTGAATTCCGCAATGAATGCGCCAACCTTGTCTTCCGCGCTTGCCGGGAGGCGACCTTCCCACACCGCGAAGGCACTTAAGGTGTCATCCTCGATGTCGAAGTGGATGGTGATGTGTGGCAAACCAGTCTGCAGCACCAAGCCTTCGCCGACGCCAGCTTCTGCGCCATCGCCGTCAGCGGCAGCGTCCTCCCGGGCGGGGTCTTCGATTTTGTCGAGTAGGACGTAATCGGCCTCGAGCTGCTCGAAGAGCTCTGCGAGCCGGTGAATGTTGACTTCAGAGATGGACTGGTTGGTCACAACGCACGCTTTCTAGAGGTGTTTCGCGGGGTTAAAGGAGCGCTATTCGCCGGCTGAGCTAGCCTCGCCAGCCTGGGCTGCGGTTTCGGAACCGAGCTTGGCCATCTCCTCGGCGGAGGCAACCATGGCATCCTGAGCGCCGATGACGCCGTCGACGGCAACCTTCAAAGCAGCGGTCAGCTGCTCATCGGACAGGCCAGCGGCGCAGGGGATATCGCGCTCGGTACGTACGACAAGCAGGTTCTCGTGCTCGGAGATAACGGCACGTGCGCCGAAAGCGACGGAGTTGATCTGGTTTGCGGCTAGGAACAGGCCAGCATCGGCCTGGGTGTAGACGGCGTCGGTTGGCACATCGCAGCGCACGATGGCGACGGAATCCAGAACCGCGAACAGGCAAGGCAGGCCGTTCAAGTTAGCGGTAGCGGCATCGTCGCGGCCTTCGACCTTGGTCAACTCGATGTCGAAGGTCTGCATTGCGCTAATGATGCGGTCGAGCGTGACCTGCGGCTGAGCATAAGCTTGATTAGTCATTTTCGTGTTCCTCCCAGGTGACGAGTTGCGGGTACTGCTGCTCAATCCAAGCGAAAGACTGCAGGATGGCGTCCAAGGTGGACATAACGAAAGCGCCCAGCTGGTTGCGGGAAGCACCGTGGGTGGTGTCCAGCTCGCGCACGCCGGAGACCGCCAAGGTATTTTCCGGGCCTTCGAAGAAGCGGAAGGTCGGCGCAAAGTGGTTCTGGTTCCACTGGTTAATGTGCATCAGAAGGTTCGGGCCCTCAGATGCCGGAATGGTGCCGCGCCACACGGAATCGGCGGTGATGGCGTTCTCGCGCAGCTGGAATGCGATGGCTGCGTTCGAGAAACCAGTGCGCAGCATCTTGACGGTCTTTTCTTCAGAAACTGGCTGTTCTTCGATGCGGTACTCCAACTTCTCAGAGTCGAAGATTTCCGCAATGCGCTCGAGCGTCACTGGCTCGATAGGGGTATCGGGCAAGATGGTTGGTTGACCATCGGCTTGATCAGTCACTGAAAATAATCCTCACGTTGCTTACATGGTGAATAAATCGGAATCTTGATCAAGGCTACCGGAGCCGGGATGCGTGCCTGCTAGTTGGCCGCCCGCGTGGCGGGAGTCCACAACTCCTCGCCTCCTAGCTCGTGTGCAAGCGCAGCTGCGACTGTGGAGTAACGGAAGGTGTGGCCGAGCTCCTTCAGGCGGGCCGGGATGACCTTCTGGTTAGCCAGAGCGAGCTCGCTTGCGCCCTCCTTGCCCAAGAGCAGTGCCGGGCCGAAAGTTGGAATGGGCACGACCGCTGGGCGCTTGAGCTCCTCACCGAGCGCATGGACAAAATCCTTGTTAAGGACCGGGGTAGGCGAGGCGGCGTTGACTGGGCCAGCAAGTTGCGAATCGACTGCTGCGCGGAAGTAGATATCAGTCAGATCATCCATGGCGACCCAGCTGTACCAGAATTCGCCCTTGCCAAACGCGCCGCCGAGTCCTGTAGAAAACAGCGCCCGTAAAAGCGGTAGCAAGCCGGAATTGCCGGAGAGGGCGATTCCGGTGCGAACATTGACCACACGCTTTCCGGCCTCCCGGGCAGGTTCGCAGGCGCCCTCCCAATCACTGACCACGTCAGCCAAGAAGCCGTCACCGCGACTGGACTCTTCAGTCAGCTCGGTATCGCCCCGGTCGGTGCCGTAGATGCCGATTGCCGATGCACAGACCATTGCCTTGAGCTCAGGCGTTGCGGCGGCAACCTCAGCGAGCAGCTGTGTCGGGTCCACGCGAGAATCCCGTATGTCTGCCTTATGGGTGGCGTTGAAGCGGCCGAAAATGGGTTCGCCGGCCAAATGAATAAGGACGTCGACGCCCTCCAAGAGATCCGGCGCTGGCAGGTTCGGGCGCCATTGGCGCTGGCCGGGCTTCGGGGTATTACGCACCAGCTGGATAACCTGGTGTCCTGCCGTGGTCAGCTGCGCGGTGAGCTTTCGTCCCACACCGCCACGGGAGCCAGTGATGGCGAAAACCAACGGGCGGACATTGTTCGAAGAATCGACGGCCGGTGCCGTAGCGTGGGTGCCAAGGTCGCGCAGACGGTTCAAAAACTGGAAGTCCTCGATGAGCTGGTGTTGGCGGTAAGCAAACACGGAGTTGACGGCCCATGCCGGAATGCGGGTGTCGACGGGGTCGGTGATTTGGGTAGCGCCAGCATCGTTATCGGAACCGGTAGTGGCATCGGCAAAGAGATGGTGATGGCGCCATGTGGCCCAGGAGCGCATGGGAGCGTTGAGGCAAACGTCGCTGAAGCTGACGTTGGTTTGGAAGCGTGAAAGGTCGTGGCGGGCAACCCACTTGAGGCCGCCCGGCAGGCCCAGGATCGAGGTGCCATCAGCCAAGGATTCTGTCTGCTTTAACGGGGTCATGAAAGTAAAAGGAGGAGTAAGGCGCGCTAGTGCGCCGCGACGGGTATGCCATTGCCATACCTGCTCGCGTGGGGCTGGAACTTCGTGTTTGGCCGAAAAGCTCACGTGGTTTTGGTCTTCCTCTCCTTATATCTATGCCGATCGCGCAGGATATTGATACCGACTGTACGGGACAAGAATTCAGCGGATTTAGGTGCCAGTACGGCGGACTCATGGGGAGCCCAAATACTTTTTATTCCCTAAACATTAACAATTGGGCGAGAAGCGCCGCAGTTCAACCGGAACTAGTGTGCAGGCTCACACCTGCGAGCGGGGTTGGGTAGGCTGCGCTGACCGCCGCGATACGTGAAAAGGTCGGCGAAATTGAGATCGTTGCTACTTGTGGGGGTAGTAGCTGAATGAAACGACTTCGAGGAACTATAGGTTGATGCTAAAATCATCGTTGTCCATGTGAGCAACCACGTTGCTCGGACGCTTGAGGCAATTTTCCGCCCACGGTGGGCGCAAAGTTACTTCATTCCCATTTACCGGCATCCTTTAAAGACCGCACTGTGAGGCGGGGAAGGAGGTCACGATGAGTGGAATTGACACCAACGCGGAGTCTAACGAGCTGTTGAGCTCTGATGACGTCGCGCGCACTGTCGCACGCATCGCGCACCAGATCATTGAAAAGACGGCGCTCGACTCTGAGAACGCAACTCGGGTCGTACTCCTTGGCATTCCCTCTGGTGGCGTGCCATTGGCTCAGCGTCTTGCACAAAAAACTGCGGAATTTTCCGGCGTAGAAATCCTATGGGGATCCCTAGACATCACGCTCTATCGCGACGATCTCCACAACAAGCCGCACCGCGCATTGCAGCCCACCAAAATTCCGAACGGTGGTATCAACGGCGCGACCGTCATCCTGGTCGATGACGTCCTATATTCCGGTCGCTCCATTCGCGCTGCACTTGATGCGCTGGCCGACGTTGGCCGTCCGGAAATCATTCAGCTCGCAGTCCTCGTGGACCGCGGCCATCGCCAGCTGCCGATTCGCGCAGACTACGTCGGCAAAAACATTCCAACGGCACGCGACGAAGATGTCATCGTCTACAACGCCGAAATTGATGGCCGGGACGCGGTAGTCCTGACCCGCAAGACCGCGGAGGCTTAAAATGAAGCACCTACTTTCCATCGCTGATCTCAACAAAGACGAAATCGTTGGTCTGCTCGATGAGGCAGACCGTTTCCACGAAGCGCTTGAAGGCCGGGAAGTGAAGAAGCTTCCGACCCTTCGCGGACGTACCGTCTTTACACTGTTCTATGAAAACTCCACTCGTACCCGCTCCTCTTTTGAGACGGCGGGTAAGTGGATGTCCGCAGACGTCATCAACCTGTCGACCTCGACGTCGTCAGTGAAAAAGGGCGAGTCCTTGAGGGACACCGGCCTCACGCTTAGCGCTGTCGGTGCGGATGCCATCATCATTCGCCATGCATCGTCTGGCGCGCCGCAGCAGTTGGCGGGTTGGGTAGCGCCTAACGGCGATGGCCCTTCCGTTATTAACGCCGGCGATGGTGCACATCAGCACCCAACGCAGGCGCTTCTCGACGCCGTGACTATGCGCCAGCGCCTTGGCATCAAGGGCGGCAACTTCTCTGGGCTCAAGGTCAAGATTGTGGGTGACTGCCTGCACTCCCGCGTGGTTCGCTCGAACGTTGACCTTCTTAACGCCCTCGGTGCGGAAGTCACCCTGGTGGCTCCGCCTACTCTTCTCCCATTCGGCGTCGATACCTGGCCGGTTAAGGTCTCCTATGACTTTGATTCCGAGCTGGCCGATGCAGACATCGTCATGATGCTGCGCGTTCAGGCAGAACGCATGAACGGCGGCTTCTTCCCATCGCACCGCGAGTACGCGAACCTTTATGGCCTGTCCAAGGCGCGCGCCGCAGCCATGAAGAAGGATGCAATCGTAATGCACCCGGGCCCAATGCTGCGCGGTATGGAAATCAACTATGCCGTCGCCGACTACGACAAGGCTGCGGTTCTGCAGCAGGTAAACAACGGCGTATACGCCCGCATGGCGGTGCTGTTCACGCTGTTGACCAACGGAGAACACGCCGGAATCTAATTCAGCCGGAATCAAGAAAAGGGAAGAGAGTAAGAGACCATGACTAACTATCCAGAAACCGGCCGTCTTTCTGCCGCTGCGGAAAAGCGATTGCTGATTAAGAACGTGCGCCCCTACGGCGAGGGAGAGCCAGTGCAGGTGCTCATCGCCGACGGTGTCATTGCGGATATGGGCGCTGACCTTGAGTCAAGCGCGCAGTTCGATGAGGCAATCGACGCCGAAGGCAACGTGCTGCTGCCGGGCTTGGTCGATATGCACGTGCACCTGCGCGAGCCAGGCCGCGAGGACACTGAGACCATCGAAACCGGTTCCCGCGCTGCTGCCAAGGGCGGCTTTACCGCCGTATTTACCATGGCCAACACCAACCCGGTGACCGATCAGCCGATTATCGCGGAGTCCGTTTGGGCTAAGGCACAGGCGCTCGGCCTGTGCGACGTTCACCCGGTGGGTTCTATTACCAAGGGTCTGGAGGGTAAGACCCTCACCGAGTTCGGCATGATGGCGCGCTCGGACGCGAAAGTGCGCATGTTCTCCGATGATGGCAAGTGCGTGCAGGACCCGCAGTTGATGCGCCGCGCGCTCGAATACGCCAAGGGCTTGGACGTCTTGCTCGCGCAGCACGCGGAAGACCACCGCATGACCGAGGGCGCATCTGCCCACGAAGGGGAGACGGCAGCCAAGCTGGGCCTGCGCGGCTGGCCGCGCGTGGCGGAAGAGTCCATCGTCGCCCGCGATGCACTGCTGGCGCGTGACTACGGCAATCGCATGCACATCTGCCATGCATCCACCGAGGGCACCGTCGAGCTGCTGAAGTGGGCAAAGGGCCAGGATATTCCACTGACTGCGGAGGTTACCCCGCATCACCTGCTGCTTACTGATGAAAAACTGGTGAGCTATGACGGCGTCTTTCGCGTGAATCCGCCGCTGCGCGAGGAGCGCGACACCTTGGTTCTGCGCCAGGCGCTGCTCGACGGCGTCATCGACGTCGTGGCAACCGACCACGCACCGCATGGTTCCGAAGACAAGTGCGTTGAGTTCGAAAACGCGAAGCCAGGCATGCTGGGCCTTGAGTCCTCGCTGGCGATTATCGCCAAGATTTTCGTGGCCTCCGGTCTCGCAGACTGGCGCTTCGTCGCCCGTGTGATGTCGGAGCGCCCGGCAGAGATCACCAAGCTGCCGGACCACGGCCGTCCGATCGCAGTGGGCGAGCCCGCCAACCTCACCATCGTGAACCCCGAGCACAAGTGGGTCTCCGATTCCACCAAGCTGGCTTCGAAGTCTGAGAATAACCCTTATGAGGGCGAGGAGTTCAGCGCACGCGTCACCCACACTATTCTGCGCGGCACCGTGACCTACGAACTGGCCGCAGACGAAGCTGAAGGCAAGTAACCTTGCCCCCTATAGCCCCACCAAGCCACAGAAAGGCCACATTGTGACTGAGACTAAACCAGCAAGAATCCCGGCAATTCTCGTGCTGGCTGATGGCCGCACTTTCCGCGGATACGGCTTTGGCGCCACCGGCACCACCCTCGGTGAGGCAGTGTTCAGCACTGCAATGACTGGTTACCAGGAAACTTTGACTGACCCTTCCTACCACCGCCAGATCGTCGTTTCTGCAGCGCCGCACATTGGTAACACCGGCTGGAACGACGAAGACAACGAGTCTCATGGCAACCAGATTTGGGTTGCCGGCCTGGTTATTCGTGACCTCGCACAGCGCGTATCTAACTGGCGCGCGGAGCGTTCCCTTTCGGATGAGATGGAAGCCCAAGGCATCATCGGCATCCGCGGAATCGATACCCGCACCTTGGTTCGTCACCTGCGCAACTATGGCTCCATCGCCGCCGGTTTGTTCTCCGGTGAGGACGCGCAGCGCCCAGTAGAGGAGCTGCTTGAGGAGGTCAAGGGCCAGCCATCGATGGAGGGCCTGGATCTATCTGAGCAGGTCGCTACCGAAAAGCCATATACCGTGGCGGAAGAAGGCGAAAAGAAGTTCACCGTCGTGGCCTACGACATGGGTGTTAAGACCGCTACGCCGGGCAACTTTGCCAAGCGCGGCATTGAGACCATCGTGGTACCGGCTAATACCCCTTATGCTGAGATTAAGCAGTACAACCCGGATGGCGTCTTTGTCTCTAATGGCCCTGGTGACCCAGCTACCGCCGACAAAATGGTGGCCATCGTCCGCGACATCCTGGATGCCCGCATTCCCTTCTTCGGAATCTGCTTTGGCAACCAGATTCTAGGCCGCGCGCTGGGCCTAGACACCTTCAAGATGAAGTTCGGGCACCGTGGCATCAACGTACCGGTACGCAACGTCTTGACCGGCAAGATCGACATCACCGCGCAAAACCATGGCTTTGCCATCGCTAGTCCGTCTGGCCAGGAGAACCCGGCTGGCGAGGAATTCGATACCGACTTCGGCCGCGGCATCGTCACCCATACCTGTCTCAACGACAACACGATTGAGGGCGTAGCGCTCAAGGACGGAATGGCTTTCTCCGTTCAGTATCACCCAGAGTCCGCTGCGGGCCCGCATGACGCAAACCCGCTGTTTGATCAGTTCGTTGAGCTGATGACCGAAAAGACCCCTAACAAGTAGGCACCAGGAAGAGGATTAGAAACTTATGCCAAAGCGTAACGATGTAAACCACGTCCTGGTTATCGGTTCTGGCCCAATTGTTATCGGCCAGGCCTGCGAGTTCGACTACTCCGGCACCCAGGCTTGCCGCGTGCTGAAGGAAGAAGGCCTGCGTGTCACGCTGGTCAACTCCAACCCGGCAACCATCATGACGGACCCAGAATTCGCAGACCACACCTACGTGGAGCCGATTGACCCTGAGTTCATCGAAAAGATCATTGTTAAGGAACAGCAAGAAGGCCACAAGATTGATGCGGTGCTTGCAACCCTGGGCGGACAAACCGCACTGAATGCTGCGGTGCAGTTGGACCGCGCAGGCATCTTGGACAAGTACGGCATCGAGCTCATCGGCGCCGACATTGAGGCGATTGAGCGTGGTGAGGACCGCCAGAAGTTCAAGGACATCGTCGAGTCCATCGGCGGCGAGTCCGCGCGTTCCCGCGTGTGCCACAACATGGACGAGGTGCACGAGACCGTCGCAGAGCTCGGCCTGCCGGTAGTCGTGCGTCCTTCTTTCACCATGGGCGGCTTGGGCTCTGGCCTGGCTTATAACCAGGAAGATCTCGACCGCATCGCAGGCGGCGGCCTAGCTGCTTCACCCGAGGCAAACGTGCTCATCGAGGAATCCATCCTCGGTTGGAAGGAATTCGAGCTGGAGCTCATGCGCGACGGCGACGATAACGTCGTGGTCATTGCCTCCATCGAAAACGTCGATGCCTTGGGCGTGCACACCGGTGATTCCGTCACCGTTGCTCCGGCTCTGACCTTGACCGACCGCGAGTACCAGAAGATGCGTGACCTCGGCATTGCGATTATTCGCGAGGTCGGCGTTGACACCGGCGGCTGCAACATCCAGTTCGCCGTCAACCCGGTTGATGGCCGCATCATCGTCATCGAGATGAACCCGCGTGTGTCTCGTTCCTCCGCGCTGGCTTCCAAGGCCACCGGCTTCCCAATCGCGAAGTTGGCAGCCAAGTTGGCAATCGGCTACACCCTTGACGAAGTACAAAACGACATCACCGGCGTTACCCCTGCGGCATTCGAGCCGACCTTGGACTACGTCATCGTCAAGGCACCACGCTTTGCCTTTGAGAAGTTCCCGGGCGCTGATGACACCCTGACCACCACGATGAAGTCCGTCGGCGAGGCCATGGGCATCGGCCGTAACTACATCGCCGGTCTCAACAAGGTCATGCGCTCCCTGGAGTCCAAGCAGCACGGCTTCTGGACCCGCCCGGATGAGTACTTCGCCGGCGATCGCGCGACGGACCTGGATGCAGTGCTCAAGGACCTAGAGCGTCCGACCGAGGGCCGCATGTACGACGTAGAACTGGCTTTCCGCCTCGGCGCTAGCGTCGAACAGCTCTACGAGCACTCCCAGATCGACCCATGGTTCCTTGCTGAGCTCAAGGCCTTGGTTGACTTCCGCGAGGAGCTGCTGAACGCACCGGTCCTGGACGCGCAGCTGTTGCGTGAGGCGAAGTTCTACGGGCTTTCCGACGCCCAGATTGCCGCCCTGCGTACCGAGTTCGCTGGCGAAGATGGCGTGCGATCCCTGCGCTGGTCGCTGGGCATTCGCCCGGTCTACAAGACGGTCGATACTTGTGCTGGCGAGTTCGAGGCGCAGACCCCGTACCATTACAGCTCCTACGAGCTGGACCCAGACGCAGAGTCCGAGGTCAAGCCGATGCCTGCCGATAAGTTGGGCAAGGTCATCATTTTGGGCTCTGGCCCGAACCGTATTGGCCAGGGCATCGAGTTCGACTACTCCTGCGTCCACGCAGCGTTGGAGCTGTCCGAGCGCGGCTACGAGACCGTCATGGTCAACTGCAACCCGGAGACGGTCTCAACTGACTATGACACCGCTGACCGCCTGTACTTCGAGCCGTTGACCTTCGAGGACGTTATGGAGGTCTACCACGCGGAGTTGCAGTCCGGCCCTGTTGCCGGCGTCATCGTTCAGCTCGGCGGCCAGACTCCGCTGGGCCTTGCAGAGCGCCTGACCGAGGCTGGGGTTCCAGTCGTCGGTACCTCCGCTGCGGCAATCGACTTGGCTGAGGACCGCGGCGAGTTCGGCAAGGTACTGGCAGAAGCAAAGCTTCCAGCGCCAGATTTCGGCACCGCAACCTCCTTCGAGGAGGCACGTTCTGTAGCCCGCGACATCGGCTACCCGGTCCTGGTTCGTCCTTCCTACGTGCTCGGCGGCCGTGGCATGGAGATTGTCTACGATGAGGACTCCCTGCGTGACTACATCGACCGCGCAACGGAAATCACCTCCGACCACCCTGTATTGGTGGACCGCTTCCTCGACAACGCAATCGAGATTGACGTGGATGCTCTCTGCGATGGCGAAGAGGTCTACTTGGCCGGCGTGATGGAGCATATCGAGGAGGCCGGCATTCACTCCGGTGACTCCTCCTGTGCACTGCCACCGATGACTCTGGGGCCTGAAGACATCGATAATGTTCGCCGCTCCACCCGCGCGCTAGCTAAGGGCATCGGTGTACAGGGCCTGATGAACGTGCAGTACGCGCTGAAGGATGACACGCTGTACGTCATCGAGGCGAACCCGCGCGCATCGCGCACCGTGCCTTTTGTTTCCAAGGCCACCGGCGTGCCGCTGGCTAAGGCTGCAGCTCGCGTCATGATGGGCGAGTCCATCGCTAATCTGCGTGCAGAAGGCATGCTGCCTACCGAGGCCGATGGTGGTTCCTTGCCACTGGAGCACCCGATTGCGGTCAAGGAAGCTGTGCTGCCTTTCAACCGCTTCCGCCGCCCAGACGGCACGCTGCTTGATACCTTGCTCTCCCCAGAGATGAAGTCCACGGGCGAGGTCATGGGCCTAGCAAGCAACTTCGGCGCGGCTTTTGCCAAGGGCGAAATCGCTGCCTTCGGCCACTTGCCGACTGAGGGCACGGTCTTCGTCTCCGTGGCTAACCGCGACAAGCGCACCCTCATCTTCCCAATCCAGCGTCTGGCCTTCATGGGCTACAACATCGTGGCTACCGCAGGCACCGCGCAGATGCTGCGCCGCAACGGCGTGGAGTGCGAGGTAGCGGTCAAGGTCTCCGAGGCAGCAGATGGCCAGGAGTCCATCGTTGACCAGATTCTTGCCGGCAAGGTCGACCTCATCCTCAATACCCCGGCTGGTTCAGACAACGCGCGCCACGACGGCTACGACATCCGCGCGGCGGCTGTTTCCGTGGGCGTTCCGCTTGTTACCACCGTCCAGGGCGTTACCGCTGCGGTCCAGGGCATCGAGGCGCTGCGCATCGGCAACCTTGAGGTACGTGCACTGCAGGAGCTTGAGCATGACGCAAAGCACTAGCGCCTTCGGTGAGCGGCTCGTCGCTGCCGGCGCCGAGCGCGGCAGGCTGTGCGTGGGCATCGACCCGCATGCGCATCTGCTGCGTGCTTGGGGCTTAAACGACGACGTCGATGGGCTACGGAGATTCGCGCGTACCTGCGTGGAGGCATTCGCCGAGACCGTCGCAATGGTTAAGCCGCAGGTGGCCTTCTTCGAGCGCTTTGGGTCTGCGGGCTTTGCGGTGTTGGAAGAGACCCTGCGGGACTTGCGTGAAGCAGGTTGCTTGACGCTTGCCGACGCCAAGCGTGGCGACATCGGCTCCACGATGGCCGGCTATGCTGCTGCATGGCTTAGCGATGATTCGCCGTTGTCCGCGGATGCAGTGACCGTCTCTCCATATCTAGGAGTCGGTTCGCTCCAGCCGGTGTTCGACCTGGCGGAAGAAAAGGGCAGGGGAGTCTTCGTTCTGGCTGCAACTTCCAACCCGGAGGCCGTGGCGTTTCAGTCCATCATGGACGAAGAAGGCGTGACGCTGGCGCAGGGCGTGGTCAACCAATGCGCCGCGCTCAATGCCGCGTACAAAGTCGCAGGACGTCCGGGCAACGTCGGCGTCGTAGTCGGCGCCACGCTTGCGCAGCCGCCTGTCCTAGACGAGCTGAACGGCCCGGTTTTGCTGCCGGGCGTCGGCGCCCAAGGAGCTACTGCGCAGGACGTGAAAGTAATCACTGCGGCGGCCCCGCAGTTGGGTTTCGCCAACGTTTCCCGTTCGGTTCTTTCCGCAGGCCCGCAGGTTGTTGACCTGCGTGAAGCAGTGAAATCTGCCCTGGCAGAGGCTACCGAAGAGACCGCTTTTTAAGGTTATGGCGCGGCCGATTATAAGGCCCGCCATTTACCTGGTATTTTGAGAAACGCACCGCGATGACGTGCAGGAATTCCGCACAATACGGACCCAAATAATGTCATCGCGTAATCACCAGTGCTAGGATTGCCTGAAGTCGGTTCGCGCCGAGCCTGTGACTAGTGATTTTAGTCGTTTTGCTCGGCACTGCGGGATTTTGATTCCCGTTATCGCGACCGGATTCTGGTAAGACTTACTGGACGGAAATTATCAATCTAATGAAATCGGAGGAAACCCGTGGCCCTTCCAAAGTTGACTGATGAGCAGCGCAAGGAAGCTCTCGCAAAGGCCGCTGAGGCCCGCAAGGCTCGCGCCGAGCTCAAGGCTGCGCTGAAGCGCGGCGAAACCAACCTGAAGGACGTTCTGGACAAGGCTGAGACTGACGAGATCATCGGTAAGACCAAGGTCTCCGCTCTCCTCGAGGCTCTGCCGAAGGTTGGCAAGGTCAAGGCTAAGGAAATCATGGAAGATCTCGAGATTGCTCAGACCCGTCGTCTGCGCGGCCTCGGCGATCGTCAGCGCCGTGCCCTGCTCGAGCGCTTCGGCTACGGCGAATAAGATTCGCGATGTCTGACGCAACTGCACGCGGTAACCTGGTCGTTCTGGCTGGGCCTTCCGCTGTGGGTAAGTCCACTGTGGTTTCGCGTCTGCGCGATGACGTCGATCAGCTGTACTTCAGCGTCTCAATGACGACGCGTCAACCCCGACCTGGTGAGCAGGACGGGGTTGACTATTTCTTCGTTACTCCTGAAGCTTTCCAGCAGCGCATTGACGCCGGTGAAATGCTCGAATGGGCAGATATTCATGGCGGGCTCCAGCGCTCCGGCACTCCTGCACAGCCCGTAAAGGAAGCAATGGAGGCAGGCCGCCCCGTCCTCGTAGAGGTGGACCTGGAAGGCGCTCGCAACGTCAAGGCCGCCCTGCCGGAAGCTAAAACCGTGTTCTTGGCACCGCCGTCATGGGAGGTGCTCGTTGAGCGCCTGACCGGCCGTGGCACCGAGCCGCAGGACGTCATCGACCGTAGGCTTAAGACCGCACACGCTGAACTTGCCGCACAAGACGAGTTCGAGCACGTCGTTGTCAATGAGAATCTTGATGACGCCGTGGCAGCTATTAGTGCTATCCTGCAGGGATAGAACTAGATTTTGACCATTTCCAAGTGAAGTAAAGGTGCATGTGACTAACGTGACCACCCCTGCTAATGCTGAGGCCCCGAAGCCAGAGCCAGTGTTCGATCCGCCAGTGGGCATTACTGCTCCGCCGATCGACGAGCTCCTCGATAAGGTCTCGTCCAAGTACGCTCTGGTGATCTTCGCCGCTAAGCGCGCGCGTCAGATCAACAGCTACTACCAAGAGCAGGATGAGGGTGTCTTCGAGTTTGTCGGTCCTCTGGTAACCCCTGAGGCGGGCGAGAAGCCGCTTTCCATCGCTCTGCGTGAGATTGAAGCTGGTCTCCTCGATCACGAGGAAGGAAAGTAAAAGCTTTCAAATAAGCTTTGTCGGGCCCAGGTGTCCTGCCGCCATCTTGGCGGGGGGAGCCTGGGCCTTTTGGCGTCTTGCGGCCGAAAAGTTTCCGGGCTGTAGAATTGGCCGGGTGAATCAAGCGAACCTTCATTCTTCTGCATCTTCTTCCGCGCCTTCTACTGCATCAGAAACATCCGCTCGGCCGCGCAATATCGTGGTGGGTGTAGCCGGTGGTATCGCCGCATACAAGGCTTGCCATTTAGTCCGCGACTTCAAAGAGCACGGAGATAGCGTCCGCGTTGTGCCAACTCAAGCGGCACTGCAGTTCGTGGGCGCGGCTACCTTTGAGGCGCTTTCAGGCAGCCCCGTGAGCACCTCGGTTTTCGATGATGTGGATTCAGTCCAGCACGTCAATATTGGTCAGCACGCAGACGCCGTTGTTGTAGCTCCCGCCACGGCCGATGTCATCTCCCGCATCGCCGCTGGCCGTGCCGATGACTTGCTGACGGCCACGGTGCTGGTGGCGACCTGCCCTGTCATCGTTGTCCCTGCAATGCACACCGAGATGTGGCAGAACCCGGCCACGGTGGATAACGTTGCCACCTTGCGGCGCCGCGGAATCACCGTGATGGAGCCAGCACACGGCCGCCTAACCGGCCGCGATTCGGGCCCGGGGCGTTTGCCCGAGCCAGAGCAGATTGCCGAGCTCGTGCGCACCGAGTTGGCGGGCTACCGCATGGGCCAGGGGCTTGCAGGCAAGAATGTCGTTATTTCTGCAGGCGGTACGCAGGAGAACCTTGACCCGGTGCGTTACTTGGGTAACCGTTCCTCCGGCCGGCAAGGCTTCGCACTTGCCGAGATTGCCGCACAACGCGGCGCGAACGTCACCCTCGTCGCCGGTAACACGGAGAAGCTGCCTGTTCCGTCTGGGGCAAAGGTTCGCAACGTTGTTTCGACGGCGGAGCTACAGGCGGCGATGGAGGAGGAAGCGCGCGATGCGGACGTGGTCATCATGGCCGCTGCCGTGGCCGATTACCGCCCGGCACACATTGCAGAGTCAAAGATGAAGAAAGGCCAGGCAGATGCCGAGCTTTCTAGCATTCAGCTAGTGGAGAACCCTGATGTGCTCAAAGGGATCGTCGCCAAGCGTGATGCAGGCGAGCTTAACCCCAATGCCGTCGTCGTGGGCTTTGCCGCGGAGACCGGCGATGCCACCCATTCCGCGCTCGATTTTGCCAAGGAAAAGTTTTTAAAGAAGGGCTGTGACCTCTTGATGGCCAACGAGGTTGGCGAGGGTAAGGTTTTTGGGCAGTCCGATAGCGAGGGCTGGATTTTAAGCCGCGATGCGGCGCCACAAGTGGTTGCTCACGGCTCAAAGCATGTGGTCGCGTCCCAAATCCTCGACGCAGTACAAGAGATAATGAGCAACTAGGCCAAGGCCTAATTGATTTAATAGACCGCTTGGTCTATGCTGGCTAGTTGTTAAAGCTTGGGGCCAGAACCATGCATCGAACGCTAAAAGAGCTTTCGCTAGTTAAGCTTTTCTGTCTGCACTAAGGAATATCTGTGACTTTAAACCCTGCACCGGCTACCCGTTTGTTCACCAGCGAATCCGTGACTGAGGGCCACCCGGACAAGATCTGCGACGCTATCTCCGACACCATTTGGATGCGCTGTTGGAAAAGGATCCGAAGGCGCGCGTGGCAGTGGAAACCCTCGTGACCACCGGCCAGGTTCACGTTGTCGGTGAGGTTCGCACCACCGGCTACGTAGAAATCCCGCAGTTGGTCCGCAAGACCTTGACGGACATCGGTTTTACTTCCTCCGACGTCGGATTCGACGGCCACACCTGTGGCGTTAACGTCGCCATCGGCGAGCAGTCCCAGGAAATTGGCGCTGGCGTCGATACCTCTACGGAGGCTCGTGACCGTTCCGATGACTACGACGAGGAAAATGATACCGCCGGTGCCGGTGACCAAGGCCTGATGTTCGGCTACGCCACCAACGAGACCGATGAGTTCATGCCGTTGCCTATCGCACTGGCACATCGCCTTTCGCGCCGCTTGACCGAGGTTCGCAAGCAGGGCATCGTCGATCACCTGCGCCCAGACGGCAAGACCCAGGTGACCTTCGCCTACACCGACGATAACCGACCTTCCCACCTGGACACCGTGGTTATCTCCACCCAGCACGATCCCGAGGTTTCCCAGGAGTGGCTCATGGAGCAACTGCGCGAGCACGTCGTGGAATGGGTTATCAAGGACGCCAAGCTCGAGCACTTCTACGGCGAGGACACCACGCTGCTGGTCAACCCTTCCGGCTCCTTCATCTTGGGTGGCCCGATGGGCGATGCTGGCCTTACCGGCCGCAAGATCATCGTCGATACCTACGGCGGCATGGCTCGCCACGGCGGTGGCGCGTTCTCCGGCAAGGACCCGAGCAAGGTGGACCGCTCTGCGGCCTACGCCATGCGCTGGGTAGCTAAGAACATCGTCGCTGCGGATTTGGCTGACAAGGCTGAGGTCCAGGTCGCCTACGCCATCGGCCGTGCGAAGCCGGTGGGCCTGTACGTCGAGACCTTTGGCACTGCGAAACACGGGCTTGACGACGCCACGATTCAGGCCGCCGTCAACAAGGTCTTCGATTTGCGCCCGGCCGCTATCATCCGCGATCTCGACTTGCTGCGTCCCATCTACCGCCAGACCGCAGCCTACGGCCACTTCGGCCGCACCGACATTGAGCTGCCATGGGAGTCCACCGACCGTGCCGTCGCACTGCGTGAGGCTGCCGGCCTGTAGTATCAGAGCCTATGCCAGCTAGAACACCCGCCGCCCATAAACCGGTCGCGCGGGTGTTGCCTTTATTGGGCGTCGCCCACCTAGACCGCGGCTTCGATTATCGCGTCGACGAATCGCAGTCGGCTGCTGCTAAGCCCGGCGTGCGCGTGCGCATCCGCTTCAATGGGCGGCTGACAGACGCCATCGTTTTGGAGCGCCGCAATGACAGCGAGTTCGACGGCCAGCTGCGCTATCTGGACCGCGTGATTTCGCCTTATGCGGTCTACTCAGCTGAGCTTGCCGAACTCATCGAGTCGCTCGCGGCCCGCTATGGGGCGGTGCGCTCAGACATTATTCGCTCCGCGATTCCGCCGCGGCATGCCAAGGCAGAAGAATCCGATCTCGCCACCCCGTGGGAGGAGATGGGCGAGGCACAAGAACCAGATCTTTCGGGGTGGTCGGCATATCAGCATGGTGAGTCCTTTGTGGACTCGGTATTGGCCGGTGGGCTGGCCCGCGCCGCATGGCAGATTGCGCCGGGCGATGACTGGGCGAGTGCCGTCGCGGCATTGGCCGCAAAAGTGGCACTCGACGGCGGCGGAGTCTTGCTCGTGGTGCCGGACCAACGCGGCGTCGACAAGCTGGAAAAGGCTTTGCGAAAAGTGGTCGCAGCCAAGCAGATCACCGTCTTGGGCAATGCCACGGGTCCGCAGGCACGCTACCGCCGATATCTTTCCGCTTTGGTGGGGCAGGCGCGCATTGTGTTGGGTACCCGCTCGGCGGCCTTTGCGCCGGTACAGAACCTACGCCTGGCGTTCATTTTTGATGATGGCAACGACAACCTCGTAGATAACCTAAAACCCTATGTCCACACCCGCGAGGTGCTGACCACGCGCTCAGCTAAGGAAGGCTGCAGTCTGATTCTGGCGGGGCATGCCCGCAGCGCAGAGACACAGCTGCTGGTCGAATCTGGGTGGGCGCATGACCTGCTCGCTAGTGAATCCACGTTGGAAACACGGCGTCCTGCAATGACTGCGGTAGGGGCGTTTGGCCTGCAGGTTGCGCGTGATCTGCAGGGCGGAACCACCTCGGTTACAGGGCCTGCCTTCCAAGCTGCGAAGCGTGCGCTGGACCGTGCGCAGCCGGTGCTCGTGCAGGTCCCGCGGAAGGGCTACGCACCAATTCTGGCTTGCGGCAATTGCCGAGCCCCCGCGCGCTGCCGCCACTGTAACGGCCCCTTGGGCCTTGCCGCCGATAGACGCGGGGGAGATACGCACCATGCCTCCTTGCCCACGTGTCGGTGGTGTGGCCGCATCGAGTCGAAATTCCGCTGTGTCGAATGCGGCTCGCCGCGGCTGCGGGCTATCGTACTGGGCTCTGAGCGCACGGCGGAAGAGTTGGGACGGGCGTTTCCGAGTACCCGCATCGTTGTCTCGGGCGGCAACAAGGTCGTAGACGAGGTCGCAGATGAGGCGGCACTGGTCATCGCAACGCCGGGCGTAGAACCGGCCGTCGCCCACGGCGGGTACTACGGCGCAGCTTTGCTGTTGGATGCAGGCACGCTGCTCAACCGCCAGGATCTGCGCGCCACGGAGGAAGCTCTCTCTAAGTGGGCGTCTGCAGCTACCTTGGTCTGTTCGCACAACAAGGGCGGTGAAGTGGTCATCGCCGCTGACGGTGAACTGCCGGTCATTCAGTCCTTGCTGAATTGGGACATGGTTGGTGCCGCACGCCGTGAGCTGGCGGGGCGTCGGGAAGTGCGTTTCCCGCCAGCAGTGCACATGGCTGCGGTCGATGGTGCCGATGCCAGCCTGGATCACTTCATGTCTATTGCGGAGCTACCGGAAAACGTGGAGGTTTTGGGACCCGTACCGTTGCCACCGGGGCTGAGCCTGCCCGGCGAATATGACGAGCAGCGATTTGGGCCGCCGCAACGCGTACTGATTAGGACCCCGTTGGGCCCGCGTGCCCAATTGGGCAACGCCTTGCGTAAGGCCAATGCCGCCCGCAGCGCGCGCAAGGACGAGCTTCCTTTGCGCATCCAAGTCGATCCCATCCACATCGGCTAGTCCTTCCATACCCCGTTAGGCGGTGCCGGGGGATTGTTCCACTATTGTCGAGGGCAGCAAATAAAAGAAGAATCAACGTGGATGAGGCGAGGAAGGCTCCTATTAAATGGCACTAAGAGCAATCCGCATGTACGGCGACCCAGTTCTCACCTCCCGTGCGGTGGAGATTGAGAAATTCGATGCTTCACTTGCAGCGCTAGCGGCTGACATGCTGGAGACTATGGACGAGGCAGGCGGAGTAGGACTTGCGGCGAATCAGATTGGCTTGACCAAGCGCATCTTTGTCTACGATTGCTCGCACGTGCAAACGGGTTTGCGTGGCGCAATCATCAATCCCGTGTGGGAGCCCATCGGACAGGCGAAGCAGGATGGCCCTGAGGGCTGTCTTTCCATCCCTGGGATTTCTGAAAATACGGAGCGTTACGAAACCGTGGTTTTAAGCGGCCGCGATATCCGTGGTAACGCCATTTCTATGGTCGCCTCCGGGCTCATGGCGCGCTGTATCCAACACGAGACCGATCATCTCGATGGCGTGTTGTTCCTGGACCGGTTGACTAAGGAAAAGCGCAAGCAGGCCATGCAGGTAATCCGCAATTCTGACTGGTTTAATTCTTAAAAAACTACCTAGTATTTTTCAAAGCATACTTATAAAGGAGACGCCACAGCATGAGAATCATCTTCGCTGGAACGCCGGAACCCGCGGTCGTGGCACTGGAAAAGCTGATTGCCTCTGAACACGAAGTCGTCGCCGTACTTACCCGGCCGGATGCTCGCAAGGGGCGTGGGCGCAGTCTGCATCCGAGCCCGGTGAAAGAGCTGGCGCAAAAGCACGGCATAGAGGTGTTAACTCCTACCTCGCTGAAGCCGGATACCGAGGATGGAAAGGCGCTGCGTGAGCGCCTGCATGAGCTCGAACCGGCTGCGATTCCGGTGGTGGCGTATGGCAATCTGATTACACCGGACCTGCTGGATGTACCCGAGCACGGTTGGGTAAACCTGCACTTTTCTTTGCTCCCGGCATGGCGAGGGGCGGCGCCGGTCCAGGCAGCGATTGCGGCAGGCGATGAGCGCACGGGCGCTACCACCTTCCGCATCGATGAAGGCCTCGATACCGGTGAGATTCTCGGAGTCGTGGAGTCAGATATCTCGGAGACCGACACTGCCGATGACTTGCTGACCCGCCTGGCTTTTAAGGGGGCAGATCTGCTGGTTGAGACAATGGACGGTTTGGCAGCCGGCAGCATCACACCGCGCCCGCAGGAGGGCGAGGCCACGTACGCCTCCAAGATTGCGGTGGAGGACGCGCAAGTGGACTGGACGGCACCGGCTACCGTGGTGGATCGCCACATCCGCGCGCATACTCCGGGGCCAGGCGCTTGGACGCTGCTGGATTCTCAGCGCGTGAAGCTTTCACAAATAAGCCTTGTCGAGGAAGCTGAGTCTGGCGCGGCGCTTGCCGACGTCGCGCTCGAACCAGGTCAGGCGCACATCACGAAGAAGGCCGTATACGTTGGAACGGGCGAGGGGATTGTCAAGCTTGATCGCCTGCAACCCCCAGGAAAGAAGATGATGAACGCTGCAGACTGGGCACGCGGTCTTGGCGGCGCTAAAGAAGTGAGGTTTTCATGAGCGGCGGATTCCGTTCTCGTTCCAAGTCTGGAGACAAGCCTAAGGAAACGTCCCAGAATAAGGGGCGCGGTCAGTCTGGCAAACCTAATAAAGGTAATAGGCGGCCGGTGCGCAACAATGCGCGCGGCAGGAAGGAGAACCCTTCCTTCGTGAAAGCAGCGCGCCGCGCGGGCATCGATGTCCCGCGCGCGGTTGCCTACGAGGTACTGCGCCGCGTGCACAGTGATGATGCTTTTGCGAATCTCACCCTGCCGAAGGCGCTGCGCGTACACAAGTTGGAGGCCCGGGACGCAGCTTTCTGCACCGAGCTGACCTACGGGGCGTTACGCAGTGAGGGCGTGCTCGATGCCGTCATCGAAAAGTGCTCTTCCCGTGGGCTCGATGCCATCGCACCAGAGGTGCTCGACGCATTGCGTCTGGGTACCTATCAGGTGCTTTTCACCCGCGTTGAGGCTCACGCTGCGGTTGATACCACCGTGCGCTTGGTGGAGGCCGCCGGCTTCGAGAAGGCGAAGGGCTTTGCCAATGGCATTATGCGTACGGTAACGCGCACGCCTTCCGAGAAGTGGCTGGACAAGCTCGCGCCGAGTGGTGAGGTAGCAGCGCTTGCCTTCAAGCATGCGCACCCGACCTGGATTGCGGAATCCTTCGCCCGCGTCGTCGGCTTGGGCGAGCTGGAGGCCGCCTTGGAGGGGGATTCGCAGCGCCCGATCGTGCACTTGGTGGCACGTCCTGGTGAGATCAGTGCGGAGGAGCTGGCCCTTATGACCGGCAACGAGGAGGGCAAGTACTCGCCTTATGCGGTGTACATGTCTGCCGGTGATCCAGGCGATCTGGAGCCGGTCAAGCAAGGACTTGCCGCAGTGCAGGACGAGGGTTCGCAGCTTATCGCCCGCGCCGTTGCGGAGGCGCCGCTGGAAGGGGAGGATTCCGGACGCTGGCTGGATCTGTGCGCCGGCCCTGGCGGTAAGGCGGCGCTGATGGGTGCGCTGGCGCGTATTGAGCAGGCCACCGTTGATGCAGTCGAGGTCTCACCGCACCGTGCGGAGCTCATCAAAAAGACCGTGGCGGATCTCCCGGTGCGCGTGCACGTGGGGGATGGCCGCGAACCTGGCCTGGAGCCGGGCTTCGATCGCGTGCTGGTCGACGCCCCGTGCTCCGGCCTGGGTGCTTTGCGCCGCCGTCCGGAGGCTCGTTGGCGGAAGGCTGAAAGCGACATTGCTGACCTCAATGAGCTGCAATTTGAGCTGCTCGAATCCGCGCTGCGGCTCGTCCGTCCTGGCGGCGTGGTGGTTTATTCCACCTGTTCGCCAGACCTTAGGGAAACGCGCGATATTGTGGACCGCGCCGTCGCCAAGCTGGGCGCAGAGGAACTCGACGCGCATACGCTAATTCCAGACATGGGGGATGTGGGCCGCCACAAGTCGGTCCAGATGTGGCCGCACCGTCATGGCACGGATGCGATGTTCTTCGCAGCTTTGCGGCGCACGAACTAGGCGCCGAGCCGGTTTCGCGGCGAGGCGTCGCAGGTTAGGTCTAGACTATGGGGCATGTCCGCTCCGATTATTTCCCCATCCATCCTCGCCGCTGACTTCTCCTGCTTGGGCGAAGAAGTGCGCGCCGTATCCAACGCTGATTGGATCCACGTCGACATCATGGATGGACACTTCGTCCCCAACCTTTCCTTTGGCCCAGACATCACAAAGACCGTTGACGCAGTCACGGACCAGGTGCTTGATGTGCATCTGATGATTGAGGAGCCAGAAAAATGGGTGGAGACCTATGCTGCAGCCGGCGCCGATTGCATCATTTTCCACGCGGAAGCTGTTGCGGATGTGGCGGCCAGCCTCGCCTTGGCGGAAAAGATTCGGGGGCTGGGCGTGCGCGCAGGTATCTCGGTCAAGCCGGATACCGCAATCGAGCCGTGGTTGGACAAGCTCGCTAGCTTTGATTTGGTGCTCGTGATGTCCGTGGAGCCGGGCTTTGGCGGCCAGAAGTTTATGCCGGAGATGCTGGATAAGGTGCGTGCTTTGCGTGCAGTTATTGATGATGAAGGGCTTGCAACTCTCATCGAGATCGACGGTGGCATTTCGGCGGAGACCATCCGTGAATCAGCAATGGCTGGCTGCCATGCTTTCGTTGCCGGCTCTGCAATTTATAAGCAGGAGGATAAAGCTGGCGCAGTCGCGGAATTGCGCGAGCTGGCCACCCTGTAGAAGACCGTGAATAGAGCTTTGAATCGAAGCTCGCAAAAGCCTGAAAGAATTTTCATGAAGCTTGATTTAGAAGCGGCCCTGCTGCGTGCAATGGAGGCTGGCCAGTCTGTCCGCGGTACCACTAGCCCCAATCCGCCTGTGGGTGCCGTCATTTTAGATGCTCAGGGCGAATTGGTTGGTACTGGTGCCACCCAGCCGGCAGGAGGTGCGCACGCGGAAGTAATGGCTCTCAACGAAGCTGGGGAGGCTGCGCGCAATGGCACTGCGGTGGTCACCCTTGAACCGTGTAACCACACCGGGCGCACCGGTCCGTGCGCGCAGGCGCTTATTGATGCTGGGGTTTCGCGGGTCTTTTTCCTGCATGGCGATCCAAACCAGGAAGCAGCCGGGGGAGCGAGCACCCTGCAAGCAGCTGGGATTGAAGTTGCACAGGTTGCGGCACCCGTTGACAAGGATGTTCCCGACGCGCTCTTGCCGTGGTTGCGTGCCATCGAAATGGGCAGGCCACACGTCACCCTCAAATTTGCGCAGACCCTCGACGGGTTCACCGCCGCAGTAGACGGCACCAGCCAGTGGATTACTGGCGAGCATGCCCGCGCCTGGGTGCACGTTGACCGCTCACAACGCGACGCTATCTTGATCGGCACGGGCACGGCTTTGGCCGATAACCCGTCGCTTACCGCCCGCCGCCCAGACGGCAGCCTTTTTGAGCAGCAGCCGCGCCGCGTGGTGATTGGTCGCCGCAACTTGGAGGACGCGGGCGCGGCGGCCAGCAACTTGCGCGAGCTCGGCTACCTGCAGTTTGAGGACATCGACCAAGCCTTGTGCGAGCTCTATGCGGATGGCGCACGCGATATTTTGGTGGAAGGCGGGGCAGGTCTTGCTAGCTCTTTTCTCAACGCAGGCTACGTCGATGCAGTGCAGGCTTATATTGCCCCGGTTCTTTTGGGCGAAGGCCGTGGCGTATTGGCGCATCCGGTGGCCCAGACCTTGAGCGACGCTAAGCGTTTCCGCCGCAGTGCCACCAAGGTCTTGGGTGATGATGTCTTAATTGAGTACGTGCTCAATTCGCCGAGTTAGACGCACAGAGTTAGACACACAGAGTCAACAAATCATAAATAGAAGGAGTTTGCTTGTTTACAGGACTCGTAGAGGAACTAGCCACCGTCTGCTCCGTTGAGGAGCAGGGCGATGCGATTCGGCTGGGGATTAGAGCGCCTCACGTGCTTAGCGACGCCGCGCTCGGTGACTCGATTGCGGTCAACGGAGTCTGTCTTACGGTGGCAGCGCTGGATGGCGATGCTTTCGTCGCCGACGTCATGGCCGAGTCGTTGCGACGCTCGGCGCTGGGGCAGTTGCGCGAGGGCTCCGTCGTCAACGTGGAGCGGGCGCTTTTGCCCACCACGCGTTTGGGCGGACACATCATGCAAGGCCACGTGGACGGCACCGCAGAACTTTTATCGCGTACCCCTTCGCAGAATTGGGAAGTGTTGCGCTTTAGCCTTCCCCACGACCTTGCACGATACGTCGTCGAGAAGGGCTCAATCGCAGTTAGCGGCACCTCGTTGACCGTAAGCGCGATCGGAGCGGACTGGTTTGAGGTGTCGCTGATTCCAACCACCCTGCGCGACACAATCTTCGGCACGATGGGGGTCGGCGCTGCCGTAAACCTAGAAGTAGATGTGTTGGCCAAGTACGTTGAGAAGATGTACGGGCCTAACGCGCAGGACGCAAACCACAGGGGCTAAAGTAAATCCTTATGACCGCAGCAGAATCTTCCGTCAAACTCGACACTGTTGAACAGGCCATTGCTGATATTGCGGCCGGCAAAGCGGTGGTTGTGGTTGACAACGAAGACCGAGAAAACGAAGGCGACCTCATTTTCGCCGCGGAGCTGGCAACCCCAGAACTCGTGGCCTTCATGGTCCGCTACACCTCCGGCTATATTTGTGCGCCGCTGTTGCCAGAAGATTGCGCGCGACTGAACCTGCCGCCGATGATGGCGCTTAACGAGGACGTGCGCGCCACCGCTTACACGGTGACAGTAGATGCAGCGACCGGCACCACGGGAATCTCCGCGGGCTCCCGAGCAGAGACCATCCGGCGCTTGGCTGATCCGACCACCACGGTCTCTGACTTCACCCGTCCGGGTCACGTGGTTCCTTTGAGCGCACGCCCAAGCGGCGTTCTGGAGCGTGATGGACACACGGAAGCTGCGGTAGATCTCGCGCGCTTGGCGGGGCTGCGGCCGGCCGGCGTTTTGTGCGAGATCGTCTCCGAGGAAGACCCCACCGATATGGCGCGTTCGCCGGAACTGCGACGCTTTGCCGATACCCATGGGCTGACCATGATCTCCATCGAGCAGCTCATTGATTGGCGCCGCCACAAGGAAACCCAGATTCGCCGCTCGGTGGCATCGCGCCTGCCCACCGATCACGGCCTGTTCAATGTGCTGGGATACACCCATGACATCGACGGCAACGAGCACATCGCGCTGGTTGCAGGCGACGTCGAGGAGCTTCGCGGCGCGGAAGACGTGCTGGTGCGCGTGCACTCTGAGTGCCTCACGGGTGACGTGTTTGGATCCCGTCGCTGTGATTGTGGCCCTCAGCTCAACGCTTCGCTCAAGGCGGTTCAGGAAGCCGGACGTGGCGTGGTGATTTATCTGCGTGGCCAAGAAGGCCGTGGCATTGGCTTGGTGAACAAGCTGAAAGCCTATCGTTTGCAAGACAAAGGCCTTGACACCGTCGATGCCAATCTCGAGCAGGGCCTGCCCGAAGACGCGCGCGAGTATTCCGTGGCGGGTCAGATTCTGCGGGACCTTGGCATTGCTTCCGTTGTCCTCATGACTAATAATCCGCACAAGGGTGAGGGTTTGGCCGGCTTTGGTGTCGATGCTTCTCAGCACACTACGCTTGCTGTGGAAGCAAACGAGGACAACATCACCTACCTGCGCACCAAGCGTGACCGCATGGGCCATGACCTGCCGCAGGTTGAACACTGGGATATGCAGCATCCAGCAGGTGGTGCCCACGACGCGAATGATGAAGACCACCGCAACTAAGCACTAAGAAAGGTTTCCGATGGCTAAAGAAGGCTTGCCTGAAATTGAATTGGTCCCCGCTGAGGGGATCCGCGTGGCTGTCGTAACCGCGACGTGGAACGCCGAAATCTGCGACCAGCTGCACAAGCGCGCTGTAGAGACTGCTCGTGCATGTGGCGCGCAGGTGACCGAGACTCGCGTGGTTGGGGCACTCGAACTTCCCGTCGTGGTGCAGGCGGCGGCCCGGACCCACGATGCCGTGGTTGCGCTGGGCTGCGTGGTAAAGGGCGGCACCCCGCACTTCGATTACGTGTGTGACTCCGTAACGCAGGGCCTAACCCGCATCGCTCTAGACGAGTCCACTCCGGTGGGCAACGGCGTGCTCACCGTGAACGAGTATTCACAGGCAGTCGATCGCGCAGGCTTTGCCACCTCAGATGAAGACAAGGGCGCGGAGTCGATGGTGGCGGCTTTAGACACGGTATTGAAATTGCGTACACTAGATGGGCTGGCAGGCTAGGCCAGCCTGTAAACCACGAAGAAGGAACTAATGACTGACGCACAAGAATCTGGGGCCCGCGAGACGTCGACACGCACGCAGCTTACCGACGCCGAGGTTCTGGCCTACACCAGTGCGGATCCGTTCGCGCAGACGTCGACGAAGCCGTGGATTTATGAGGCTAAGTCGCAATTTTTGCGCAAGGTGGCCATCGGTTGGGTCATCCTCGTCATGGCTATCCATATTTTCATGGGCCTTACCTTGGATATCTCCTTCACCGGTGCTGCCGTCACCACTATCGATAAGTTCGCTTTCCCCGGCGTGGGCCTGCTTATCTCGGTTCTGTCTTGGCTGGCCCTGACGCGCCCGCGCTTGCGTGCGAATGAAGACGGCGTCGAGGTGCGTAACATCGTAGGTACCCGTTTTTATCCTTGGCAGGTCGTCTACGGACTATCCTTCCCAGAGGGCGAGCGGATGGCGCGCATCGAGTTGCCCGACTTCGAGTATGTGCCGGTTTGGGCACTGCAGGCTGGCGATAAGGCCGCCGTTATTCCGAAGGTTCGCGCTTTCCGCGACCTTGAAGCTAAGTACATGCCGCAGGATTAAAAAGTGGCAGATCCCGCTACCTACCGACCAGCGCCAGGCACTATTCCCACAGAGCCTGGCGTTTATAAGTTTCGTGATGAAAACCGCCGGGTAATTTACGTAGGCAAGGCCAAGAACCTGCGCGCACGTTTGTCCAACTATTTCCAGGACATCACGCAGCTGCATCCGCGCACGCGCCAGATGGTGCTTACCGCTGCGTCGGTGGAATGGACCGTGGTTGCCAGCGAGGTGGAAGCGCTGCAGCTGGAATATACCTGGATTAAGCGCTTCGACCCGCGGTTTAATGTCATGTACCGCGACGATAAGACCTATCCGATGCTTGCGGTATCGGTAGGAGAGATCGTCCCACGCGCCTTCTTTTACCGTGGCCCGCGGCGGAAGGGCGTGCGTTATTTTGGTCCGTATTCCCATGCTTGGGCGGTGCGCGAAACCTTGGACCTGCTCACGCGCGTGTTCCCCATGCGCACCTGTTCCAAGGGCGTCTACAACCGGCACGAGCGCTTGGGCCGTCCGTGTCTATTGGGATATATCGGCAAATGTTCGGCACCGTGTACCGGTGCGGTATCGAAGGCAGATCATAGGGAGACCGTAAATTCGCTGGTTTCCTTTATGAACGGCAATACCTCCGCCGTGACCCGTGAACTAACCCAGCGCATGGAGCAAGCCGCGGAAAACCTCGAGTTTGAGCTTGCTGCACGCCTGCGCGATGACTTAGGCGCAATCAACAAGATTATGGAGCAGCAGGCCGTCGTGTTCAATGACGGAACTGATGCGGATCTCATTGCCTTTAGCTCTGATGAGCTGGAGGCCGCTGTGCAGATCTTCCATGTGCGTGACGGCCGCATCCGTGGCCAGCGCGGCTGGGTCGTAGAACGCTCAGGCGACCAAGCCCCGACGGGGCCGTGGGAAGAAGGCGAAAGCGATCCGGCTTTGCCGGCGTTGATGCAAAACTTCCTGATCCAGTTCTATTCGGATGCGGCAGACCGCGAGCAGCAAGAGATGGAGGAAGACGCTGCTCTTAGCAGGCGCGGTGTGGACCAGGAATCGCATACGGAAACCCGCCGCGGCAACGTGATTCCGCGGGAGATCTTGGTGCAGGCCATGCCGGACGAGTCGGCTGAAGTCATCTCCCTGCTCGAGGATCTGCGTGGGGCGCAGGTGAATATGCGAGTACCGCAGCGCGGCGATAAGCACTCCCTGATGGAGACCGTCGAGCGCAACGCTAAGGAGCAGCTGCGCCAGCACAAGCTCAAGCGCGTCGGTGATCTCACCGCGCGTTCGGCGGCCCTGCAGGACATCCAGGAAGCCTTGGGGATGGACCAGGCGCCGCTGCGCATCGAGTGCACCGATATCTCCCATATTCAAGGCACCGATGTGGTTGCTTCCCTCGTGGTCTTTGAGGACGGTCTGCCACGCAAGGCTGATTACAGGCGTTACCGCATCAAGGAGGCGGCTGGTGAGGGTCGCTCTGATGACGTCGGCTCCATCGCCGAGGTAACTCGCCGCCGTTTCAAGCGCCACAACGAGGACAAGCTCGCCAACCCAGACGAGGAAGTCGAGGAGTCCACCTTCGACGACGAGAATGTGCAGGAAGAATCCGCAGAAGCGGGACGTCGTTTTGCCTACCCGCCGCAGCTATTCATCGTGGACGGTGGCGCTCCGCAGGTTGCGGCAGCGCAAGAGGTATTTGATGAGCTCGGTATCGTGGACGTGACCCTCGTTGGCCTTGCAAAGCGCTTGGAGGAAATCTGGGTCCCGGGTGATGATGAACCGGTTATTCTCCCGCGTAACTCGCAGGCGCTGTACTTGCTACAGCAGATCCGCGACGAGGCACACCGCTTTGCTATTACTTATCACCGCCAGCAGCGTTCCAAGCGCATGCGTTCTTCGGTACTGGATTCGGTGCCGGGCTTGGGGCCGCAGCGCCGCACCGATTTGGTCAAGCATTTTGGCTCGGTGAAAAAGCTCAAGGAAGCCTCGGCGGAGGAGATCGCAGCGGTCAAGGGCTTTGGCCCGAAACTTGCCGGTGTGGTCTATGAACATCTGCATGGTTAAAGAAATTCAGTGTTCTATAAGTCTTCGCGGGCTAAGATGGGCTGCATGACGCACTTAGAATCCCCGCCCATCTTCATCACCGGTATGTCGGGTGGTGGCTTGACCTCCGCAGCCAAAGTCTTGGAGGACAAAGGCTACTACGTTGCCCACAACATCCCGCCGAAGGCCATCATTGATCTTCTCAAGCTGTGCGCGATGGAGGAGACCAAGGTTAAGAAGGTCGCAGCGGTAACTGACGTGCGTTCCCGTATGTTTCTAGGTTCGCTGCTGGAGACCATCGATGAAGTTACCGAACTCGGCATGAAGCCAACGGTACTGTTTCTCGATGCACGCGATGACGTTTTGATTCGCCGTTTCGATTCCGTGCGCCGTACCCACCCCCTACAGGGTGGAGACACGCTGAAGGCAGGCATTCAGAGGGAGCGAAAAGCCATCGCGCATGCCCGCGAGCGTGCGGACATCATCATCGATACCACCAATCTCTCCATCCATGATCTGCGGCGTGCGATGGAGGCCGCCTTCGGTGATATGCGCAAAGACGTCCAGCACGTCACCGTCGAGTCCTTTGGCTTTAAAAATGGCTCGCCTCGCGATGCAGACCTTGTGCTTGACGTGCGATTCTTGCCCAATCCTTATTGGGTTCCGGAGCTGCGCGGCTACCGTGGCACCGATGAGCCGGTCTCGGATTATGTCTTGGCCCATCCTGCCGCCGAGAAGTTCATTGAGCACTTTCTGGATATGTTCGGCACCATGCTCAAGGGCTATCGTCACGAGGGCAAGAACTTCATCACAGTTGGCGTCGGCTGTACGGGCGGCCACCACCGTTCCGTTGCCGTTGCCGAGGAATTGACCCGGCGCCTGCGTCAGCGCGGAGACCTCGAGGTAAACGCTCTGCACCGCGATATTCAACGCGGCTAGTTTTTCTATTTCCTTGCACAATTGACCCGGAAAGCTTATAAATCCACCAATGACTCGACAAACCCACATGGCTTGCCTCGGTGGCGGCCATGGTCTTTATCAAACCCTTCTTGCTGCCCAGATGACGGGCGTGGAGCGGATCTCAGCCATAGTTACCGTCGCCGATGACGGTGGCTCTTCAGGGCGTCTGCGCTGTGAGCTGGACATCATTCCACCCGGTGATCTGCGCATGGCGCTGGCCGCGCTTTCCGATGACACGGAAACTGGCCAAATGTGGGCAGAGACGTTGCAACATCGTTTCCGGGGCAACGGTGCGATGGCAGGGCACGCCGTGGGTAATTTGCTTATTGCTGGCCTGACTGAGGTTCTCGGCGATTATCAGGCGGCCCTGGATAAGGTAGCCCAGCTGACCAATTCCCGCGGCCGCGTGCTGCCGGTGGTCAATCAGCCGCTGGACATCGAGGCGGAGGTCGCCGGACTTGACGAGGATCCCCGCATCATGCGGGCCGTACGCGGCCAAGTGGCGGTGGCTTCCACTCCGGGTCAGGTACGTCGCGTACGCATCCTTCCGGCGCATCCACAGGCCAATCCGAACGCTTTGGCCGCGCTTTCCGACGCCGACCTCATCACCATCGGCCCCGGCTCTTGGTTTAGCTCGGTGCTACCGCACGTGCTGGTGCCGGAAATCGTGAACACTGTGAAGAACTCTTCCGCGATGCGCGTGGTTGTGCTGAACCTTTCGGCAGAGCCGGGCGAGACTCAGGGCTTTTCTGCGGAGCGGCATCTCCACGTGTTGGCGCAGCATGCGCCGGAACTGCGCATCGACCGCGTCTTGGTGGATTCCAACGCTATCCCTAGTGAGAGTGAGCGCAGCTATCTGCAGCGCGCAGCCAACGTACTGGGCGCCCAAGCGGTATTCGCTGACGTTAGCCTGCGTGATGAAAACGGCGTGCGTCTAAACAAGCATGATCCACACAAGCTTTCTGCTGCGTTGAAAGGATTGCTCGAGCAAAGCTAGCCTAGTGCGGCCAAGGATTTATCGTGCAGGCTAGACTAGTGTTTCTCTATGTCTGTATAAGGCATTCCGTGCCTGATAGGGCATACCGCGTCTGCGCAGACCTGGTTGGATGATGCTCGGTCTGTACAGCAAGAATCATTGAGAAAGGGGCAAGGACTTTGTCTGCTTCATTGACCGAACAGGTCAAGGATGAACTCACAGCAGTCTCCGTTCCACGCCAGTCCGCTCGTGCCGCGGAAATTTCCGCCATGTTGCGCTTTGCCGGCGAGCTGACCGTAAGCGGGGACCAGATGGCCTACGAAATCGAAGTGGACAATCTGCGCATTGCCGAGCGGCTCATCGAAGCCCTCGATGACCTCTACAGCGTGAAGGCAACCTCGCATGTTGTGGGGCCGGCCGGTTCGCAGAAGAAGTCTCGCGTTCAGCTGCGCGTTGCCTCCGGCGCAAAGGAGCTAACGCGTCGCCTAGGGTTGGTCACTCGTTCGGGCCATCCGGTGGTGGGACTGCCGCCGCAGGTAATCTCGGGCTCTATCGCCGACAACGAGGCCGCATGGAGGGGCGCATTCCTTGCCCAAGGGACGCTGACCGAGCCGGGCCGTTCTTCTACCCTCGAGGTGCTATGCCCTTGCCAAGAGGCCGCGCTGGCTTTGGTGGGCTGTGCACGCCGCCTGGGAATCTCTGCAAAAACCAAGGAAACCCGTGGCGCCGATCGCGTCGTTGTGCGCGATGGCGATGCTATTGGCGCCTTGTTGACCCGCATGGGCGCTCAGGAAACCCGCTTGACGTGGGAGAAGAAGCGCGTCAAGCGCGAGGCGCACGATACCTCGAAGCGCCTGGATAACTTCGATGATGCTAATTTGCGCCGTTCCGCGCGTGCTGCGGTAGCTGCCGCCGCCCGTGTAGAGCGCGCGATGGAAATATTGGGCGACGACGTGCCCGAGCACCTCGCAGATGCGGGCCGCCTGCGCGTCCAGCACCGCGAGGCCTCCTTGGAGGAACTGGGACGCCTGGCTGATCCTCCAATGACTAAGGATGCTGTTGCCGGACGCATCCGGCGCTTGCTTTCCATGGCAGATAAGCGCGCCGAGGAGCTTGATATTCCGGACACCAACGAATCGATCACTGATGATCTTTTTGACGAGTCGTAGACTTTACTAGGTGAAAAAGTTTCTGATTTTCAAGGTTTCGATCAAAGCCTTAGCCGCCAGCCGCCTTGTCCGATCGGACGGGGCGGTTTTGTTCGGGCAAAACAGGCACATTCGGGAGTAGGCGGATACTTTACGCCCAGCATTGCTGCGTCTGGTACCTGCTGGATATGTTTGCTAATCAGGGCTGAGCTGGGGGAGTGATATATCCCACCCCAGGCAACATAAACCAACACATACGGACAAACTCGGGGGTAGTGCAGGGGGTTTTCGGTGCGGATTAGTCATGTGAGCCAAAAATTGTACGCCTGTTTTTGCCTTTCGTCATTACCTGGTTCTAGAAAGCCTCGGGTGGCCCTTTGACCGCTGCATGCTTGGTGTTTGCTCGGTAGTATCGGCCGTGTTGGGAAAACTCACCGAGGTTCTTCGCACCAAAGACGAACTAGAGGAGATGCCTCGGAGCCCACATAACTTTTACTCGATTTATAGAGGAGAAAAACAGTGACCATCCGCGTAGGCATCAATGGCTTTGGCCGCATCGGCCGCAACTTCTTCCGTGCAGTTGCCCAGGGCGACTCCGACCTCGAGGTAGTTGCAGTCAACGACCTCACCGACAACGGCAGCCTGGCAAATCTTCTCAAGTACGATTCCGTTCTCGGCCGCTTCGACGGCGAGATCACTCATGATGACGAGTCCATCACCGTCAACGGCCACCGCATCGCAGTTTCTGCTGAGCGCGATCCAAAGAACTTGAACTGGTCCGAACACAACGTTGACATCGTTATCGAGTCCACCGGCTTCTTTACCGATGGTGAGGCAGCAAAGGCTCACATCGAGGCTGGCGCCAAGAAGGTCATCATTTCTGCACCGGGCAAGAACGTTGACGGCACCTTCGTCTACGGCGTCAACTCCGACGAATACGACGCTGCGAAGCACAACGTTATTTCCGCAGCTTCCTGCACAACCAACTGCCTGGCACCGATGGCAAAGGTCCTCAATGACAAGTTCGGCATCGAGAAGGGCCTGATGACCACCGTTCACTCCTACACCGGTGACCAGCGCATCCAGGATGCACCACACAAGGACCCACGCCGTGCACGCGCTGCAGCGGTCAACATGGTTCCGACCTCCACCGGCGCTGCAAAGGCAGTTGCACTGGTTCTTCCGGAGCTTGAAGGCAAGCTGGACGGCTACGCAATGCGCGTTCCGACCATCACCGGTTCCGCAACCGACCTGACTTTCACCGCTTCCCGCGACGTCACCGTTGAGGAAATCAACGCTGCAATCAAGGAAGCCTCTGTTGGCGAGTTCGGCGAGACCCTCGCATACACCGAAGACCCAATCGTTTCCACCGACATCATCACCGACCCACACGGTTGCATCTTCGACGCCGGCATGACCAAGGTCTCCAACGGCAACCTCGTCAAGGTCCTTGGCTGGTACGACAACGAGTGGGGCTACACCAACCAGCTCGTGCGCACCACCTCCTTGGTCGCTTCCAAGCTTTAAGCTCGGCGCTTGCAAGTCTTAACTAGAGGCTTGGCTTAGATGTTCTACCGGCTCACGCAATTTCCCGCCCAAGGGTCATGCGTGGGCCGGTAGTCTTGTATAGAACGCTTTTTAAAGATTTCAATGAAGGAGAATCCAATGGCTTTCAAGACCCTTGATGACCTCATCGCAGAGGGTGTGGAGTCCCGCCACGTCCTCGTACGATCCGACTTCAATGTGCCGCTCGACGAGGAAGGCAACATTACTGACTCCGGACGTATCACCGCATCCCTGCCAACCATCAAGGCACTCGTTGAAGGTGGCGCCAAGGTCATCCTTTCCGCACACCTGGGCCGTCCAAAGGGCGAGGTAAACGAGAAGTACTCCCTGGCACCGGTAGCAGAGGCTCTTTCTGAGGCACTGGGTCAATACGTAGCGCTTGCTGGCGACGTAACCGGTGAGGACGCACACGAGCGCGCAAACGGTCTTAACGACGGTGACGTCATGCTGGTCGAGAACGTGCGTTTCGATGCTCGCGAGACCTCCAAGGATGAGGCTGAGCGCGGCGCTTTCGCTGATGAGCTCGCTGCCTTGGCTGCGGATAACGGCGCCTTCGTCTCCGACGGTTTTGGCGTTGTCCACCGCGCGCAGGCTTCCGTATACGACGTCGCTAAGCGCCTGCCGGCGTTTGCAGGCAAACTCGTGCAGAAGGAAGTCGAGACGCTCGCAGCTGTCGCTGAAAAGCCAGAGCACCCATACGTGGTTGTCCTCGGCGGCGCGAAGGTCTCTGACAAGCTCGGCGTCATCGAAGCGCTGGCAGATAAGGCTGACAAGGTCATCATCGGTGGAGGCATGTGCTACACCCTGCTCGCGGCACAGGGCTACAACGTTCAGAACTCTCTGCTGCAGGAAGACCAGATCGACAACTGCAAGGACCTGCTCGAGCGCTTCGGTGACAAGCTCGTTCTGCCGGTAGATCTCATCGCCGCTACCGAGTTCAACGCTGATGCGGAAAACAAGGTTGTCGCCCTCGACGGCATCCCAGAGGGCTGGATGTCCCTAGACATTGGACCTGAGTCCGTTAAGGCATTCGACGAGGTTATTGCATCCTCTAAGACCGTATTCTGGAATGGTCCGATGGGCGTATTCGAGATGGAGGCATTCTCCAAGGGCACCGAAGGCGTTGCTAAGTCCATCATCTCTGCCACCGAAAACAACGGCTCCTTCACCGTTGTCGGCGGTGGCGACTCCGCGGCTTCGGTTCGCCTGCTTGGCCTGAATGAAGAGGGCTTTTCCCACATCTCCACCGGCGGCGGCGCATCCCTCGAGTTCCTCGAGGGTAAGGAACTGCCGGGCGTATCCGTTCTGCAGGCATAAGCACCGCAGTTACACAGGCCTACGCACAAAACCCCGAAAGGAAAATTTTCCATGGCACGTAAACCACTGATTGCCGGTAACTGGAAGATGAACCTGGACCACAAGGAAGCAATCGCCTCCATCCAGAAGTTCGACTTCTCCCTGCCGAAGGACTACTACGACAAGGTCGACGTCGCCTTCATGGTGCCGTTTACTGACCTGCGCACCATGCAGACCCTCTCCGAGGGCGACAAGCTGCTTCTGACCTACGGCGCACAGGACATCTCCAAGCACGATTCTGGCGCCTACACCGGTGAGGTCTCAGGCAAGATGCTCGCATCCTTGGGCTGCAAGTGGGCCGTAGTTGGCCACTCTGAGCGCCGCGAGTACCACGGCGAGACTGACGAGCTCGTATCGGAAAAGGCTGCTGCAGCACTCAAGCACGGCTTGAGCCCGATCGTCTGCGTCGGCGAGCCGCTCGACGTTCGCGAGTCCGGCACCCACGTTGACTACGTGGTCAACCAGACCCGCAATTCCCTCGCAGGCCTGTCCGCTGAGGACTTGTCTAAAACCGTCGTTGCCTATGAGCCTGTCTGGGCCATCGGCACCGGCAAGGTTGCCTCCGCTGACGACGCCCAGGAGGTTTGCGCTGCAATCCGTGCTCTCGTGCGCGAACTTGCGGGCGAAGAGGTGGCAGAAGGCATTCGTATTCTCTACGGCGGTTCCGTCAAGGTTGACTCCGTCGCTGAGATCGTGGGCAAGCCCGACGTCGATGGCGGGCTAGTTGGCGGCGCTTCCTTGGTAGGCGACGAATTTGCCAAGCTCGCTGCGAACGCATCCACCGTTGTCTAAGCACCGAGTCAAGAAATAGGTACCGGATAACCAGCGCTACGCATGTGGGTCGAAGTATTCTTCGGCCCGCGTCGTGGTGTAGAGTAGTCCGGAGTTAATTAATAAATTCTGAGAGGAACGATCCTATGATCTTGGCACTGGAAATCATCTTGGTGATTGCCGCGATCCTCATGTCCATCTTCGTGCTGCTGCACAAGGGCAAGGGCGGCGGACTTTCCAGCCTCTTCGGCGGCGGCGTCCAGTCCAACCTTTCTGGCTCCACCGTCGTGGAGAAGAACTTGGACCGCTACACCATCGTGATGGTCATTATCTGGTTGGCCTGCATCGTAGCACTCAATCTGATCCAGGCATACGCCGTTTAAAGCCTAAGCAGGCTTAAAGAAAGGCCGCGCTTCCTTTACTTTTAAGGAAGCGCGGCCTTTTACTTTTCTGCTTATTCTTCGTTGCTTATTCTTCGATTACCGTCGCGGCGTCGTCGCTTAGGAAAAGAATGGTTTCGCTGGTGCCATGCGCACCGGCTGCAGGCCATTCGATGGCGGGGGAGCCAGCCACGATGTGGGAGGCCGCCTCAGCCTTTTCCTCACCGGAGACCAAGAACCACACACGCTCGGAGCGGTTAACCGCAGGCAGCGTCAGCGTGACTCGCTCTGCTGGTGGCTTGGGAGAGTCGGGGACTGCTACAACGAGGTCTTCTTGTTCCATTACTGCCGCAGAATGCGGGAACATGGAGTTGATGTGGCCCTCGCCGCCCATGCCGAGCAGATGTAGGTCGAAGCCGTTAGGTGCGAACTCCGAAATCTCGCCCGCATAGGCCTTCGCCGCATGTTCCATGGCGATTGCGCCCAAGTCGAGACCGTGAATGTGTTCTTCCGGAACGCCCGCTGCGTGCAGGAGTGCCGCACGGGCCTGGCCCTCGTTGGAATCAGGATCGGAGACTGGAACATTGCGCTCATCGCCAAAGAAAACGTGCACGCGGGTCCAATCGATGGCCAAGGCTGGGTAATCCTCACTCTGCTGCTTCGCAGCGGCATCGAGGCGAGCCAGCTCGCGCAGGGTTCCAATGCCGGCACCACCGCCGGTGAGAACGACGCGCGCCACGCCGTCGTTGTGAAGGCCGCCGCCCGGGGCCTGGACCGACGTGACTACGTCGATGAATTTGCGGGCGGCAGAGGATATGAGTTCGTCTACATCGCTCACGCGGGGAAGAGTGACCATGTGTGTTTGATCCTTAAAAGGGGTGTAAAAATAAAGATGTACGACTAACTGTAGTCCACGCGCGACAGTGCGCGAAGCGAGTGCGCATATGTCTTGTCAGAGTCGAGGTGGCGCAGGTCCTCAGAGAGGATTTCTGCCTGCGAACGCACGCTCAACGAGACCAGGGAATCCGGGGAACCCGGAACCTGTACACGGACGGTGCTAACGTCGACGACGTCGACTGTTACGTGTGAGGATACGCGGTTAAAGCGCAGGGAGTGGATAGGAAACGCCCCCGGCTCCGGAGCAGCCGTTGTTTTCCTGGTTACCGGAACACCCAGGGCGTCGACAAGCCAGCCCGCAGCAAAGTCAGCGGCCGGGCTTTCTGCCGCTCCGCAGATCTCCACGGACTCGACCGGCTCATGTGGGTGGCGGTCAAGCGCCGATGCTACGATGCCGCGCCACAGGGTAATGGCTGCCCAAGACATATCCGAGTCCCCCGGGGTATAGCCGCGGGAGAGCTGCATGAGCTCCTCATGGCTCGCCCCATCCCCGTAGGCCACGTTGGTGATCCGGCGCTGCGCCAGCTTGCCGATTGGGCTCTGCGCTGGATTAGCTGGGCACTTGGTGGGCCACCATGCAACCAGTGGCGTATCCGGAAGCAGCAGCGGGATAACCACGGACTCGGACTGCTCAGCTAGGTCGCCGTGCAGGTGCATGACGACAATCTCCGAGGCACCAGCCTCACCGCCGACGCGCAGCTCGGCATCGAGGTGGGTTTCCTTGTCGCCGGAGCCGGCGATGACGACGAGCACGCGGGAGGGGTGCTCGTGCGAAGCGTCGCGAACGGAGGCTAGGATTCCCTCGATATCGTCGCCCTCGTTAGCGGCAACAATAAGTGTGAGCACGCGGCCAGTGGTCAGCGTGTAGTGCTCCTGCGCCTCAACGAGCTTCTTGGAGATCTTGCGGGTCGTGGTATCAGGCAATGGGATAATCATCGCTGTAGCCTCCTTAAGGGCGACGCCAGGTATGGCCCCGGCGGCGCAGCATCGTGTTGGCGGATTCAGGGCCCCAAGTGCCCGCTGGGTATTCTTCTGGCTGCCCGGCCTTGGCCCAATAGTCAAGAATTGGGTCGAGGATGGACCAGGAGAGCTCGACTTCCTCGTTGGTCGGGAAAAGCGAGGACTCGTCGAGCAAAGCATCGAGGATGAGGCGCTCATAAGCCTCAGGAGATTCCTCGGTGAAGGCCTCTGCGTAGGCGAAGTCCATGTTGACATCGCGGACTTCCATGGTGGAACCCGGCACCTTTGAACCGAAGCGCATTGTTACGCCCTCGTCTGGTTGGACGCGAATGACCACGGCATTCTGGCCGAGAGACTCTGCCTGACCGTTGTTGAACGGCTGGTGCGGGGCGGTCTTGAATACCAGTGCGATCTCGGTGACGCGGCGGCCGAGGCGTTTGCCGGTGCGCAGGTAGAAAGGCACACCGGCCCAGCGACGGGAGTTGACCTCAAGGGTGCAAGCTGCATAGGTCTCAGTGGTAGAAGCAGGATCGAATCCGTCCTCCTCACGCAGGCCCCGCACGTACTCGGAGCCCTGCCAACCTGCAGAATACTGGCCGCGGGCAGTGGTCTTGTTCAACGGGTGAACCGGCTGGGTCGCGCGCAAGACCTTGGTCTTTTCCGCCTGCAGTGCCTCCGGTTCAAAGGAAGAAGGCTCTTCCATAGCTACGAGGGCGAGCAGCTGCAACAGGTGGTTCTGGATGACGTCGCGGGCGGCGCCGATGCCGTCATAGTAACCGGCGCGGCCTCCCAAGCCGATGTCCTCTGCCATAGTGATCTGCACATGGTCGATGTAGTGCGCATTCCACATCGGCTCGAAGATCTGGTTGGCAAAGCGCAGCGCCATAATGTTCTGGACGGTTTCCTTGCCAAGGTAGTGGTCAATGCGGAAGACGGAAGACTCCGGAAAGACCGCGTTGACAATCTCATTGAGTTCACGAGCAGATGCTTGGTCGTGGCCGAAAGGCTTTTCAATGATGACGCGGCGCCAAGAATCGTCAGCGCTGTTGGCCATGCCAACGCGCTCAAGCTGGTGGCAGATGCTGGAGAAGAACTCCGGTGGAACAGAAAGATAATAAGCCCAGTTGCCGCCGGTACCGCGGGAGGAATCTAGCTCCGCCAAGCGTGCGGACAGGGCGTCGAAGCCGGCGTCATCAAAAGCTCCGTGCACGAACTCGATGCCCTGCGCCAGGTGCTGCCAGACGTGCTCGTTGAACTTGGTACGGGCGCCTGCCTTGACTGCGCCCATCACGTAGTCGCAGAACTCTTGTTTGTTCCAGTCACGGCGGCCATAGCCCACCAAGGTGAAACCAGCGGGCAGGAGGCCGCGGTGTGCAAGGTCGTAAATGGCGGGTAGCAGTTTCTTATAAGCGAGGTCACCGGTTACACCGAAAATCACCATGCCCGAGGGACCGGCGATGCGCGGTAGGCGCTTGTCCTTCGCGTTGCGCAGTGGATTTACCCAGGCGCTCGTTTCCGTCACAGGGGGTTCCTTTCCCAATTTAATTCTCCAGCGACACATTCTAGCGACAAGCGCCCCGCCGAGGTTAGTCAGCGGGGCGCGCGGCCAAAGAGGCGGCCGCAGCTACAGGCGAGCGGCCATCGATTCCAGAAGTTCTTCCCAAGCGGCGACGAACTTATCGACGCCCTCTTTTTCCAGGACTGCGAAGACATCGTCGAAGTCGATACCGAGTTCTGCCAGCTCGGTGAAGACGGCTTCTGCCTGCTCGGTGGAATCGCTTAGGGTATCACCGTGCAAGTTGCCTTCTGCTAGCACTGCGTCGATAGTTTTTTCCGGCATGGTGTTGACCGTGTGCGGGCCAGCCAACTCGGAAACGTACAAGGTAGCGGGGTAGTCGGGGTTCTTAACGCCCGTCGACGCCCACAGCGGGCGCTGCACATTCGCTCCTGCGGGAAGATCGCCTGCCTCCAGCAGCTCCTTCTTGAACAGGGCGTAGGCGCGCTGGGCATTGGCGACGCCCGCCTTGCCGCGCGCTGCCAAGGCAGCATCGCTTCCGATTGCCTCGAGGCGCTTGTCGACTTCGCTGTCCAAACGGGAGACGAAGAAGGAAGCCACGGAGTGAATCTTGGAAACGTCGTGGCCGGCCTCCTCGGCGCGGCGCAGGCCCTTCTTGAAGGTGTCGATGACTTCACCGTAGCGCTCGACGGAGAAGATCAAGGTGACGTTGACGGAGATGCCATCGGCAAGCGCGTCAGCGATGGCCGGAAGGGAACCCTCGGTGGCTGGAATCTTGATCATCAGGTTCGGACGGTTAACGCGCGCCCACAGCTCGCGTGCCTGCTGGATGGTGGCCTCGGCATCGGCGGAGATGCGGGGATCGACCTCGATGGAAACGCGCCCGTCGCGGCCTAAAGATGCCTCGTAGATTCCTGCGAACATATCGCATGCGCGGGCAACATCCTCGATGGCAAGGGCATAGACGGCGTCGTCAGCCTTTGCGCCCTCTTCTTTAAGCTGCGCAATCGCGGCATCGTAAGCGGTGCCCTTGGACATCGCAGCGGCGAAGATGGCCGGGTTTGTGGTGACACCCACGATGGACTTGGAGGAGATGATCTCCTCGAGGTTGCCGGAGTCTAGGCGCTCGCGGGAAAGATCGTCCAACCAGGTAGAGGTACCGAGTTGAGCGAGTTCATCAATATGCGACATGTTTTCCTTACTTGCTAGCGGTGATGGATTCGTGGGCGGCGTTGACTACGGCTTCGGTGGTGATGCCAAACTTCTCGAAGAGCTCGCCGGCTGGGGCAGAAGCGCCGAAGTGCTCGAGGGAGACATTGCGGCCGAAGGTGCCGGTGTACTTGTACCAAGGCATTGCGAGAGCAGCCTCGACGGAGACGCGGGCGCGGACTGCGGAAGGCAGCACGGACTCGCGGTAGGCATCGTCCTGCTCGTCGAACCATTCCAGGCATGGCGCAGAGACAACGCGGGTGGCGGTGCCTTCTGCTTCGAGCTGCTTTGCGGCCTCGACAGCCAGCTGCACCTCGGAGCCGGTGGCCAGCAGGATGACGTCTGGGGTTTCCTTGGATGCTTCTACCAAGACGTAGGCGCCACGACGTACGCCCTCGGCTGCCTTTTCCTTGGTGCCGGCAAGCACCGGCAGGTTCTGGCGGGAAAGCGCAAGGCCCTTTGGAGCTGCCTTGTACTCGAAGGCGGCGGCCCAAGCCTGCGCAGTCTCGTTGGCGTCGGCTGGGCGGATGACCGAGAGATTCGGGATAGCACGAAGGGCAGCCAAGGTCTCGACCGGCTGGGGGGTTGGGCCATCCTCGCCCAAGCCGATGGAGTCGTGGGTCCAGACGTAGTAAGTATCGGTGGACATCAAGGCACCGAGACGGACGGCCGGGTACTGATACTCGGAGAAGATCAGGAAGGTGCCGCCGTAAACGCGGGTGTTGCCGTGCAGCGCGATGCCGTTCATGACTGCGGACATCGCGTGCTCGCGAATACCGAAGTGGAGGTTGCGGCCGTAAGGCTTAGCATCCCAAGCGCCGGTGGTGATGGACTCAGGGCCGAAGGAGTGGGCGCCCTTGATGACGGTGTTGTTGGAGCCAGCCAGGTCGGCGGAACCGCCCCACATCTCCGGAACTGCAGCAGCCAGTGCCTGGATGGTGGCCTCAGAGGCCTTACGGGTAGCGATGGAATCACCCTCGTCCCAGACCGGTAATTCTGCTGCGAAGTTCTCCGGCAGCTTACGTGCCTGCATGCGGTCAAAGAGCGCCTTGCCCTCTGGGTTTGCGGCAGCCCAAGCGTCGAGCTTTTCCTGCCACTTAGCGTTCGCCTCGGCGCCGCGCTCACGCAGCTTGCGGGTGTGGGCTACTACCTCGTCGGAGACCTCGAAAGTCTTTTCTGGATCGAAGCCCAGAACTTCCTTGGTGGCGGCAACCTCTTCATCACCTAGCGCAGCGCCGTGCACGCCGCCGGTGTTCATTTTGTTTGGTGCCGGGTAACCGATGACGGTCTTGACGCGGATGAAAGATGGGCGCTCGGTTTCCTCGCGGGCGGCCTGTGCAGCGGCCTCGAGCGCCTCGACGTCTTCACCGGACTCGACGGTCTGGACGTGCCAGCCGTAGGCCTCGTAGCGCGCTACGACGTCCTCGTTGAAGGCGATGTTCGTATCGTCCTCGATGGAGATGCGGTTGTCATCCCAAAAGACGATGAGGTTGCCCAGCTTCTGGGTCCCTGCCAGCGAGGAAGCCTCGGCGGTAACGCCTTCTTGTAGGTCACCATCAGAGGAGATGACGTAAACGAAATGATCGAACGGGGACTCGCCGGCCGGGGCTGCGGCGTCGAAAAGCCCGCGTTCCTTGCGGGCCGCCATGGCCATGCCGACTGCGGAGGCCAACCCCTGGCCGAGCGGGCCGGTGGTGATCTCCACGCCGTCGGTGTGGTTGACCTCGGGGTGGCCTGGCGTCAGCGAACCCCAGGTACGGAGGGATTTGAGGTCCTCCAGCTCCAGGCCGAAGCCGCCCAAGTAAAGCTGGATGTACTGCGTCAGCGAGGAGTGACCAACAGAAAGAACGAAACGGTCGCGGCCGGCCCACTTAACATCGTTCGGGTCATGATTGATGACGCGCTGGTACAGGGTATAAGCCAACGGTGCCAGGGACATCGCGGTGCCGGGGTGGCCGGAGCCGCACTTTTGGACAGCATCTGCTGCGAGAACGCGGACGGTGTCGACCGCGCGAGTATCCACATCAGTCCAGTCAGCCGGATAACGGCGCTCGACCATGGCTTGCAATTCTGGGGTCAGCTTTTCTTGCGACACTGGGGACGCCCCTTACTTTGTGGATCGGTTGAGTATTGACCCCTCAAGTCTAGATGTTTTGATTAACGGGTGGTGGATTGTCACGGATTGTGGTGGATTATCTAAAACGGTCCAAGAAACTGTAGGCTGGCATGGTTAAGAAGCCTTGGTTAAAGGCGGGGGAACTTTCTAACCCCCGAAGCCGACAACTAGATTGCGGCCATAACCAGGCGGCCACAAAAGTTTACCCCGTGCCAGATACTGGAGGAATATTCCTTGGAGACGTTAAAGGCCTATTTTGCGCTGACGAAGCCGAGGATCATTGAGCTTTTGCTAGTCGCCGCAATTCCGGCGATGCTCCAAGCGCAGCGTGGTGTTGAATCCGTCACGGATAACTTCTGGCTAATCCTTTCCACCATCTTCGGCGGCTGGATGGGCGCTGCGGCTGCCCACACCTTCAACAATGTGGTGGACTATGAGATCGACCAGAAAATGCAGCGCACTCGCGCTAGGCCGCTCGTGCGTGCGAGTATCTCGCGCCGCAATGCTGCCATCTTTGCGTGGGTGATGTTGGCGCTTTCGGTCTTCTGGCTGGGCGTTCTGGCGCACTCCTGGCTGGCAGCGTTCTTCGTCATCCTGACTAACTTCTTCTATGTCTTCGTCTATACGAAGTTTTTGAAGATGCGCAATTCCCAAAACATCGTCTGGGGCGGCCTCGCTGGCTGTATGCCGGCGATGGTGGGATGGGCAGTAATTCGTGACAATGCCCCTGCTGGTGAGCCCGATAAGTGGTGGCAGGCTATCGTGCTGTTCCTTATTATCTTCTTTTGGACACCGCCGCATACGTGGGCACTGGCAATGAAGTACAAGGAGGACTACCGCAAGGCAGGCGTTCCGATGCTGCCGGTAGTCGCCCCTGAGGTCGAGGTAACCCGCCAGATTGTCTGGTACACGGTCGGTACGCTCATCGTGACCTTCCTGATCATCCCTGCCGCCTCGTGGATCTATTTGGTGGCTGCAGTTGGTTCCGGCGCCGTCTTCTTGTGGATTGCCGTTGCACTTCACCGAGGCGTCAAGCAGGGCGAAAAGGTCAAGCCCATGCGCTTGTTCATCTACTCCAATAACTACCTGTCGGTCTTGTTCATCGGCCTATCTATCGACGCTGTGCTGGGCTGGGAATCCATCGGCAGCATGCTTGGCTGGTCGACGGCTTGGTTCTAACACGATCAGCCAACTTGGTGGGTCTGAAGGTGAAATAGAACAAGCGGCAATAAAACCTAGCCTAGTTGTCCTCGCGCACTCTTAAGACGATAGAACCGGTGGTCTTGCGCTCTTGGAGATCGCGATGGGCTTGCGCGGCTTCTGCGAGCGGGTAGGAGGCCGTGACGTTGAAGACCACGTCGCCGTCGGTTACCGCCTGAACGACTGCCTGGGCACGCATTTGGAACTCGCCTTCCTGGGAGGTCCACGCGCCCAGAGAAGGCCGGGTCAAAAAGATTGAGCCGGGCTTGTTGAGTAGCTGCGGATCCATCGGTGGAACCGGGCCGGAGGCCGCGCCAAACAGTGCCACGGTGCCGCGTGGACGCACCACTTCGAGCGACTCCATGAAGGTATCCTTGCCGACGCCGTCGTAGACAACGTCCACACCGAAACCACCGTTGAAGCGGCGAACCTGCTTAGCAAGTCCTTCGCCGTAACGGAACACTTGGTCAGCGCCAGCCTCGTATGACAAGGCTTCTTTTTCATCGGTAGAGACCACCGTGTAAACCGTGGCACCGGCTGCCTTAGCCATTTGGGTGAGTATAAGGCCCTCGTCTTCTGCGCCCGCGGTGATAAGGCAGGAGGCGCCCTCGCCGAGCTGGTACACGCCATTTGCTAGGTAATGAGCGGTCATTCCCTGCAGGAGCATCGAACCAGCTACCTCAGGCGGGAAGTCATCGGGGACCGCAACGATGCGGTCGCGCGGCACGCATACTTGCTCCGCATAGGAGCCGAAAGCGTGGTCCCAAGCCACCATGGTGCCCTCGGCGATTTCGCCCTTTGGGTCGTGGACAACGCGACCAGTGCCTTCGAGGCCGAGGATGAAAGGAGGCGTGGCGCTGTAGATGCCTTCGCGGTAATAGGTGTCGATGTAGTTGACACCGGCCACGATTACGTCGACAAGCAGCTGATCCTCGGTAGGGGTGGGTGCCGAAGTCTCTACATACTCGAGGACCTCTGGGCCACCTTTGTGGTTGACCTGAATTGCGTACATGTTTCAAGGCTATCGCAGCTACTCGCATACATGCAGGAAAACCGCTCCACCGAACGGCCTCAGGGCCGGTTTGAGTAGGTGGAGCGGTTTCGCCGAAGACTATTAAGTCTCGGGAGTCTACAACCTGGTTTAAGTTTTATTTCGCCAGTGTTGCCTGCCGTGCAGCGAACTTTTCTTCGGCTGCTGGGGAGCCAGTCTTCAGGCCCTCTGTGCCGTTGACGCGGCGAACACCATGCGCCCATAGGAGAGCGGTGAAAGCGGTGACTACGGAAGACATGCCGATGTGGATTGGCACCGTCCAGCGCGGGATGTGCATGTAGAACTGGGCGACGCCGATACCCCATTGGATGAGAATGCAGGCGATGAGCATCCACGCGGCCTTCTTGACCAAAGCTGGTGCTTGAACGCGGTAAAGCATGAAGACCACAATGACGGTGAGGATCAGGTAGGCGTACATGCAAATCGCATGAGCCACGGCCATCATCTCGGTATCGACGTTGAGGCGCCCTTCCATGCCGACGCCATCGTCGCCAGAGTGGACACCAGAGCCGGTGACCATGGTGCCGGTGGTGAGAACCACGGCGAGGGCAATGGATGCCATCGCGGCCAACACGCGGATGGCCTGCGGGAAGATCTGGGTACGCACGCCGTCGTCAGGCTCAAGGATGCGGGAGTAAAGCATTGCAGCCAACCAGACGAGAACCATCGATGGCAGGAAGTGCAGCGCCACGGCCCACCAGTTGAGCTTCAATAAAACGGAGATGGCGCCGATGATTGCCTGAACCACGATGCCGGCCAAGTTCAACCACGCGTAAACCTTCAACTCAGTGCGGCGGCGCGCCATATGCATCGCCATGATGGCAGCCACTGCGGCGGCCGTGACGACGAAGGTAAGTAGGCGGTTACCGAACTCGATGAGTTGGTGGATCCACGGTGCTGCGCCGGAGAGAGGAACAAGCGAGCCCGGGTGGCACTCGGGCCAGGTGATGCAGCCAAGGCCGGAACCAGTAACGCGCACAATGGCGCCGGATACGGTAATGCCGCCTTGGCAGACAAGCAGAATCATCGCGATGAAACGCTGCGCCTTGATGGCGGGCGTCGCCTCGCGGAAAAACGTAGATACTTTGTTACCGGAATTCACGTTAAAAAGACTACCGCTCGGACAGGCTCGGAACGAAACCCCGAATGCCTGCGGGAGCGAAAAAGATAAAAGTCACATTTGCTGCCAGAAATGGAACTTTTTCGCGGTTGCATTTCGCAGTTTCCAAATGGTGAGGTCGACTTGGTGAGGTGAGGCTACACCAGTCTCAGCGCAATACTCGGGTCACAGCTGTTACGGGGTGACCTCACCATTTGCAGATGTGGGCCCTCACCAAACGGTTCAAGCCCGCGTGGTGCAGTCAGGTGCGCGATTAGCCCTCGAAGCGGAACCAGCGCACCGCTGCGAAGGAGGCGGCGCCGGCCCAGGCGAGGAGCACGAGGAGTTCCTGCCAGGGGAGGGTGTGGTTGAGGGCGTCGGCAAGCGCGCTTGCCATCGCGACCGTGGGCACCACGGTAAGGATGCCGTCATTGCTCAAGCCTTGGGTGTACATGGCCCAGCCCACGACTCCCATCAGAATGAACCAGATGAGGTTCGCAACCGCGAGGACTACCTCGGAACTTAAAGTACCGCCGAGGAGCAGGCCGAGCGCGGTGAAGGCGCACACGCCCAGGATGAGGGTGATAAGCCCCAGCAAGATGCCGCCAAGGCTAGCCCGAAGGCCAAGCAGGAAGGCAACGCCGCCGAGGACGAGGACTTGGACCGCGACCATTGAGAAGACAGCGGCAATCTTGCCCACGATGATGGTCCAGGCCGGGACGCCGGAGGCGCCAGTTCGCTTCAGTGCGCCGTAGCGGCGGTCAAAGGCCAGCGCAATGGCTTGGCCGGTAAAGCCGGAGCTTGTGGCCGCCACCGCCAAGACCATAGGGAATATTTCCTTCAGGCCGTGGCCGGTAATGTGCTCCATCCGTGCCGCGCCAATCAAAATGGCTAGGGGAATGACGATGCTGAGCAGTTGCTGCTCACCGTGGCGCAGCATGAGTTTGGACTCGATTAGGCCCTGAGCTCGTGCCATGGTCCAGACGCTGGCACGCTGCGGGTGAGGCTGAAAGGTTCCCGGTTCGAAACGCGTCATGATTACTCCTTAGCTGCGCAGCTCGCGGCCGGTGATGTCGAGGAAGACGTCCTCAAGGTTGCGGTGGGTGGTGTCCAGGTTGCGTAAGGTAACGCCTTGCTGGGCAAGCTCCTGGGCCAGGCGGGCGATGACGTCTGGGGTAGCCGGGGTTTCCACGCGGTAATGCAGTGGGCGGGTGGCCTCAGTGGGCAGCCCTGCCGCGTTGAGCGCGTTAAGGTCCACCTCGGTGGCTGTCTCGAAAGTGATGAGCGGTGAGCCCGTGGATTCCATGAGCTCTGCCGTTGTACCCTGCGCCACCATGTGCCCGTGGTCCACGATGACAACGTGGTCAGCCAAAGCCTCGGCCTCGTCCATCAGGTGGGTGGTCAGAACGGTGGTTACTCCGTCATTGCGGAGCGCGCGGATGAGATCCCACACGGCCAAGCGGGATTGGGCGTCGAGTCCTGCAGTTGGTTCATCGAGGAAGACCAACTCCGGGCGGCCGATGATTGCCAGCGCTAGGGACAGGCGCTGTTGCTGGCCACCGGAGAGGCGCCGATAAGTGTTTTTCTCCACTCCTTTAAGCCCCAGCTGTTCAATCAGCCAGTCGGGATCGAGCGGGTTTGCACTGTACTTGGCGCTGAGCTGTAGCATCTCGCGTACGCGGATGCCAGAGTAGGAACCGCCGCCCTGGAGCATGATGCCGATGCGCTCGCGCACGGCGTCGGGATCGGTGCTGGGATTAAGGCCCAAGACGCGGATGCTTCCCGACGTCGGCTTCTTAAAGCCCTCACACATCTCGATGGTGGTGGTTTTGCCGGCGCCGTTAGGTCCAAGCAGGCACAGCATCTCGCCGCGTTCTACGCGGAAGCTGAGCCCGTCGACGGCCCGTTTATCGCCGTAGGACTTGACCACGTTGCTGAGCTCTAGCGCTGGTGCTCCATCGAAAGTTGCATTCACGAGTGCCTAGTTTAGGACACTGATTCGCGAACGGCGTAATAGCACCATCCACAGTCCCATGACCACGAGATAAGTCACGATAGCTGCGGTATAAATGACCACGATTGTGCCGGGCGGTAGGCCAAGGCCGCGAGGGAGCACGAAGAAACTCATCGCCGCAGAATATATAACCACCGTGATCCGGAAGATGAGACGGTTGGCCCACGCCGCCAAGGGCAGCACGGCCCACAGGATGTACCACGGGTGGACCACTGGGAAGAAGATGACCAGCACCAAGGTGGCGATGCCGAGGCCGCCTACCGGGTGGATGCTGCCACGATATGTGGCTAGCAACATACGCAGCATGAAACCGGCTGCGATGATAACACCGATGGTACGGGTGAAAGTGAGGATGGCGTCGGTGTGATCGCCCAAACCTAAGAGCATTCCGAGGAAGCCAGCACTGACGCCGACTGCAGTACTAGAGGACAACCACGAGCGGATGGATGCTGCGCCGCCTTGCCCGGTTATCCAGCCAAGCCCGATTCCGGAAGTCAGCGTGACAAGGGCAATTGCGGCCAACAGGATGAAAAACTGCAGGGCGACGGCGCTACCGATGGCGCGTGGGGTGGAGTATCCGCGGCGGATGAATAGCACGCGGGCGAGCGCCATTCCAACGAATCCCAGCCCGATGAAGCCCGTAACCTTGACCATTCCGGCGCATGAAATGAGCAATCCCGAGCATAAAAAGTACAGCCACGCCGGAGCGCCGCCTAGGCAGTCGACGCCGCGCAGGCCGAGCTCGACGCCGACCAAGGCCAATCCCAACATGACCGATTCATTGTGGATGCCGCCTACCAGGTGCAACGTGGTCAGCGGGTTGAGGATGCCCAACCACAGTGCGGACTCGGGCGAGACTCGACAACGGATAGCCAACTGCGAGATGGCCCAGCCGGCGGCGATTATGCCGGCTAGCGAAAGCAGCCGGTGTGCGATAACCCCCAAGATGATTGAATTGCCGGTGAGCAGGCTGACTATCCCGGCCAACCCGAGTGCGACGGGGCCATAAGGTGAGGGCGAGTTAGCCCAGATGAAGGGGACCGAGCGAGCCAAAGGATCGGCTGAACCGAGGAGCTCCACCGGGCCCCCAGAGTATGGGTCGAGGCCCTGGGTGACGATGGAGCCGTTGGCCAGATAGGAATAAATGTCCTGGGTAAAAAGGGGCGCAGTGAAAACAAGTGGGATAACCCAACCAGCCCAGGTACGCCAGAGCTGGCTTTCAGTAACCAACCGGCGCGGCCGCGAATGCTCGCCATTGCTTTCGGTGTTGCGGAGAGGCGTTCCAACAAACGGGGCCATGAGCACCCATGCGGTGACCATCAGGCCTACGCCGCAGAAGACGAGGGCAGAAGCCGATTGCAACATGCGCGACATCAATGAGCCGAAGGGCACGTTGTCATAGGGGTTGCCTACTACGGGCAGTGCGCCGGCCCCAAGGCCGCCGACGGCGATGAGGATGGCACCCAGCGTGCCCATCCATCGCAGCACAAAGAAGGCACGCAGCTGGGCGATGGTGGTACGCGGGCGAGCGGCGTCTTCATCTGGCAGAAGGTCGTAGAGTGCGCCGGGCAGGGAGCCGGGTGCATCTTCGCTATTTCCATCGGCATGCAGCTGCGCGGAACGCGATCCCGCACTGCCAAGACGCGGGAGATCCTGGCGGATACCCGTGAGGAAAGCAGTGAGGCGTTGTTTCATAAATGTTTACTCTAGCGGGCCGCCAATTGGCTTGGGGGTGAGGGCTCGCCACGCCGGGTACCTGCGTTGGTGGAAATTGGGAATGAATTAGGGAACACTAGTGTTGTCTAAAAATAGTCGTTCGCTTTCAAGACGGGAGGTGTAGCAGATGGTCCCAGAAAAGGAGACCAGGACCACTGAAGGCGATACCCGCCGCCAGGTCATGCTTCTCCTCCTTAAGGATGGGCCGGTTACGGCCTCGTATCTTGGCGAGCGCCTAGGTCTTTCGGCCGCCGGTATCCGCCGGCACTTAGACATTCTGGTGGAAGAAGAGCTCACGGAGGTGGTCCAGCGTAAGTCGCTCGCGGCTGGCCGCGGCCGCCCCGCCAAGCATTTCCGCCTCACAGACCGCGGGCGTGCACAATTCGGGCATGCCTACGACGCGCTGGCTTCCGATGCCCTGAACGCCCTAAGGGCGGCAGGTGGAGCCGAGGCCGTGCGCAGTTTTGCAAAGGCCCGCTTTGAAAAGCTCCTTGAGGACGTGCACCCGCTTATCGGGGAAGATGAGTCCGTAGAGGAAGTGGCCCAAAAGTTGGCTGCTGTCTTGGACGAACATGGCTATGCCGCGACCGTCAACAGTGCCGGTTTTGGTGTGCAGATTTGCCAGCACCATTGCCCAGTCGCCCATGTGGCTGCAGAGCATCCGGAACTATGTGAGGCTGAACAGGAAGTCTTTTCTGCCCTGTTAGGTAAACACGTGCAGCCCTTGGCTTCTATTGCAGATGGCCATGGAATCTGCACCACAAACATCCCCTTGACACCGGTTAACCAAGACCGGGAAACAAAGCATTAGACGAAAGGAGCGGGTTATGACTCAGGCACAACCGGCGCCAGGCCTCGAGACCAAGATGAGTGATGACGAGATCATCTCTTCCATCGGTGGTTACGAGTACGGCTGGCACGATTCCGACGAAGCGGGCCAGGCAGCTCACCGAGGACTCAGCGAGGACGTCGTCCGCGATATTTCTGAGAAGAAGAACGAGCCGGAGTGGATGCTGGAATCCCGTCTGAAGGCGCTGCGCATCTTTAACAAGAAGCCGGTTCCAACGTGGGGCCCGGATCTCTCCGCTATTGACTTCGACAACATCAAGTACTTCGTGCGCTCCACTGAGAAGCAGGCGCAGACCTGGGACGATCTTCCTTCTGATATCAAGGAGACCTACGACAAGCTGGGTATCCCGGATGCAGAAAAGAAGCGCCTGGTCTCCGGCGTTGCTGCGCAGTACGAGTCTGAGGTTGTCTACCACAAGATTCGCGAGGACCTGGAGGCCCAAGGCGTTATCTTCGTCGATACCGATACCGCAGTGCGCGAGTACCCGGAAATTCTCCAGGAGTACTTCGGCACCGTCATTCCGGCTGGCGATAATAAATTCTCCGCGCTGAACAATGCCTGCTGGTCCGGCGGCTCCTTTGTCTATGTTCCAAAGGGCGTGCACGTGGATATTCCGCTGCAGGCATACTTCCGCATCAACACCGAGAACATGGGCCAGTTCGAGCGCACCCTCATCGTCGTTGAGGAGGACGCTTATGTTCACTACATCGAGGGTTGTACCGCTCCTATCTACAACTCCGATTCTTTGCACACCGGCGTTATCGAGATCGTCGTGAAGAAAGGCGGCCGTTGCCGCTACACCACGATCCAGAACTGGTCCACCAACGTCTACAACCTGGTTACCCAGCGCGCAAAGGTGGAAGAGGGCGGCACCATGGAATGGGTCGATGGCAACATCGGTTCCAAGGTCACCATGAAGTACCCGTCTTGTTGGCTGACCGGCGAGCATGCCAAGGGCGAAGTTCTCTCTCTGGCTTTCGCTGGCGAGGATCAGGTCCAGGACACCGGTTCCAAGATGCTGCACATGGCTCCGCGTACCTCCTCCAACATCGTGTCTAAATCCGTCGCCCGCAACGGTGGCCGCGCGGCTTACCGCGGCCTGGTGCAGGTCAACGCGAACGCATCCAACTCCACCGCGAACGTCGAGTGCGACGCATTGCTCGTGGACAACAATTCGCGTTCCGATACATACCCGTATAACGACATCCGTAATGACCACGTGACCTTGGGCCACGAGGCAACGGTGTCCCAGGTTTCCGAAGAGCAGCTGTTCTCCCTCATGCCCCGCTGCATCGCGGAAGAGGAGGCAATGGCGATGATCGTGCGCGGCTTCGTGGAGCCAATCGCGAAGGAGCTTCCGATGGAGTACGCCCTCGAGCTCAACCGCCTTATTGAACTGCAGATGGAAGGATCGGTGGGCTAAGTGGTCGCATCTAACGAATTCAATCCGGCTGACGTCACCAAGGGCGATCAGTTCACGTCTTTCAATGTGGAGGACTTCCCAGTACCGCACGGTCGCGACGAGGTTTGGCGTTTTATCGCCCTGCGTAACTTGCGTGGCTTGCACAACGGCGAGTTCGCTCCGGCGGTAGCGCAGAAGATTGCTGTCAGCGCACCGGAAGGCGTTAGCTCCGAGACCGTCGCTGCCGACGATTCCCGCCTAGGCAAGGCAGGTGCTCCTGCAGACCGCGTTGCAGCCCAGGCATGGTCTTCCATGCCAGAAGCGCAGTTGGTCACCATCGATGCTGAGGCTCAGCTGGATAAGCCAGTGGAAATCACCATCACTGGCGCGGGTGAGGGCGTGACCTCCTTCGGTGCAACCTCCATCCAGGTGGGCCACCATGCAGAGGCCACCGTCGTGCTCAAGTATGTCGGTTCCGGCACCCACGCTGACAACGTTGAGTTCATCGTCGGCGACGGCGCCAACGTCACCGTTGTTGTCGACGCTGACTGGGAAGACAACGTGGTACACCTGGGCCACCAGGTTGCCTCCATGGGTCGAGATTCTGTTCTGCGCCACAACACCGCCATCTTCGGCGGCGAAATCGTGCGAATCGTTCCACGCGTTGCCTTTACCGCTCCAGGCGGCGACGCAGAGATGCTCGGCGTCTACTTCGCCGATGCAGGCCAGTACTTCGAGAACCGCCTGCTCGTTGACCACTCGGTACCGAACTGCCGCTCCCGCGTGTTCTACAAGGGTGCGCTGCAGGGTGAAACCCATGCTGACGGTTCCGCCGAGTCTGGCCGTGCTGAGGCGCGCACCTGCTGGGTTGGCGACGTACTGATCCGCAAGGATGCCACCAACACCGATACCTATGAGACCAACAACAACCTCATCCTGACTGAGGGTGCTCGCGCCGATGCGATCCCGAACCTGGAGATCCAGACCGGCGAAATCGTGGGGGCTGGCCACGCCGCAACCGTTGGCCGCTTCGACGACCTCGAGCTGTTCTACCTGATGTCCCGCGGTATCCCGGCTGCAGAGGCACGCCGCCTTATCATCCGCGGCTTCTTCTCCGAGGTCATCTCCCGCATTCCAGTTGAGTCCTTGCGCGAGGATCTAGAAACCCGCGTCATTGACGAGCTCGAAAAAATCAACGCCTAGAAACAATCCCCGAAAGCAGGTCTAACTCAATGTCTACCCTGGAAATCAAGAATCTCCACGCGCAGGTCCTCCCGAACGAGGAGGACGGTGAGGCCAAGGAAATCCTCAAGGGCGTCAACCTGACCATCAAGTCCGGTGAGACCCACGCCGTCATGGGCCCGAATGGCTCCGGCAAGTCCACCTTGTCCTACGTCATCGCTGGCCACCCGAAGTACGAAGTAACCGAGGGCGAGATCCTGCTCGATGGCGAAAACGTCCTTGAGATGGAAGTTGACGAGCGCGCACGTGCTGGCCTCTTCCTGGCCATGCAGTACCCAACCGAGGTTCCGGGCGTGAAGATGGCGCAGTTCATGCGCTCTGCCGTCACTGCTGTGCGCGGCGAGGCTCCGAAGCTGCGCGAATGGAACAAGGAGCTTAGCGAGGCACGTGAGAAGCTTTCCATCGATAAGTCCTTCGCACACCGTGCCGTCAACGAGGGCTTCTCTGGTGGCGAGAAGAAGCGCCACGAGGTTATGCAGCTCGATCTGCTCAAGCCAAAGTTCGCAATCATGGATGAGACCGACTCCGGCCTGGACGTCGATGCTCTGCGCGTTGTTTCCGAGGGCATCAACCGCTTCCAAGAGGAGACCAACGGCGGCATCTTGATGATTACCCACTACAAGCGCATCCTCAATTACGTGAAGCCGGACTTCGTCCACGTCTTCGCCAACGGCCAGGTCATCAAGACCGGCGGCGCTGAGCTGGCTGACCAGCTTGAAGAGTCCGGTTACGACCAATTCGTTAAGTAAGAAGGACAATGTCTAACTTCGACGTTTCTGCCATCAGGGAGCAATTCCCGATCCTGAGCCGCACCGTGCGCGACGATAAGCCGCTGGTGTACCTCGATTCGGGAGCTACGTCCCAGCGTCCGCTGCCAGTGTGGAAGGCGGAGGAGGAGTTCGTACTGGGCACGAATGCTCCGGTCCACCGCGGTTCCTATCAGCTGGCGGAGGAGGCGGACGACGCTTACGAGTCTGCTCGCCAAGCCATCGCGGCTTTCGTGGGCGCTGATCGTGATGAGATTGCTTTCACCAAGAACGCAACTGAGGCTCTCAACGAGGTTGCCTACGTGCTTTCCGACGAACGCGCAGGCGATCTGTACGTAGGCGAGGGCGACACCGTGGTCATTACCGAGCTGGAGCACCATGCCAATCTCGTGCCATGGCAGGAACTGTGTCAGCGCACCGGTGCGCAGCTGAAGTGGTATTCCATGACCGAAGACGGGCGCATCGATCTCGACTCCCTCGAGCTCGATGATTCCGTCAAGGTAGTGGCTTTCACCCATCAGTCCAACGTCACCGGCGCGGTGGCCGACGTCGACGAGCTGGTGCGCCGCGCCCGTGAGGTCGGCGCGTTGGTCGTCCTCGACGCCTGCCAGTCCGTGCCACACATGGCAGTGGATTTTCACGCGCTCGACGTCGACTTCGCTGCGTTCTCAGGCCACAAGATGTGTGGTCCGACCGGCATCGGTGCCCTGTACGGAAAGGCTGAGCTACTGGAAAAGCTCCCGCCTTTCCTAACGGGTGGCTCGATGATCGAAATCGTGAAGATGGATGAGACCACCTTCGCCGCGCCGCCGACTCGCTTTGAGGCGGGCACTCAGATGACCAGCCAAGTAGTTGGTCTTGGTGCGGCGGTGAAGTTCTTGTCTGAAATCGGCATGGACAATATCCATGCGCATGAGCAAAAACTCACCGCCCGCGCTCTGGACGGCCTGCAGCAGATCCCTGGCCTGCACATCGTGGGTCCGAAGGATACCGAAAGCCGCGGTGGTGCGGTCTCGTTCGTCGTCGATGGTGTGCACCCGCACGATCTGGGCCAGGTCCTAGATTCCCACGGCGTCGCGATCCGCACCGGCCATCACTGCGCGTGGCCGCTGCACCGTGCAGGCAACGTCAATTCGACTGCGCGCGCCAGCTTCTACCTCTACAACACGGAGGAAGAAGTAGATAAGCTCATCGAGGCCGTCAAGGCAGCACGCGAATTCTTTGGAGTGGAGTAATGAATCTAGATTCGATGTATCAGGACGTCATCCTGGACCACTATAAGAACCCGAAATTCGCGGGCTTGCGTGAAGGACAGGCCGAGGTTCACCACGTCAACCCATCCTGCGGTGACGAGATCACCTTGCGCGTGAAGCTTTCGGAGGACGGCAAGACCGTAAAGGATGTTTCCTACGACGCCGAGGGCTGCTCCATCTCGCAGGCCTCCACCTCCGTCATGGCGGAGGAGATCGTGGGCAAGTCCTTGGATGAAGCGCGCGCGAAGCTCGACGAGTTCGAAAAGATGGTCACCTCCCGCGGAGAAATCGAGGGCGACGATGAGATCATTGGAGACGGTGTTGCTTTCGGCGGCGTCGCCAAGTTTCCCGCCCGCGTCAAATGCGCTTTGCTCGGATGGAAGGCCTTTCAGGCCGCATCCATGGAAGCACTCAATGAACTGGAGAAATAAATGTCTGAACCAGTAGATCCATATCAGGATTCCAACGCCAATTTTTCCGGCAGCGGCGAGCGTCCACCGCAGACCGAGGAGCAGATTGCCAAGGCGTTTGATATCACCGAGTACATGCGCGACGTGATTGACCCAGAGCTGGGCATCAACGTCGTGGACTTGGGCTTGGTCTATGATGTCTGGCTCGAGGACGTCGACGGCAAGGAGACCGCCAAGATCAACATGACGCTGACCTCGCCGGCGTGCCCGCTGACCGATGTCATCGGCGAGCAGGTCGAGGCGGCTGTTGTGGGCAACAAGCTTGCCGACGCCGTCCAGATCAACTGGGTCTGGATGCCGCCATGGGGTCCGAACATGATCACCGAGGAAGGCCGCGAAATGCTGCAGGCCCTAGGCTTCGCAGTCTAGGCGAGCAATTTAAACTTCCGCATCTTGATAAGTCCCGCTGCCGAATGGCCGCGGGACTTATCTTGTTTTCTGGTTTTGGCTCAGCTATGACCTGTTAGCGCCGGTTGATAGACTGTTTCCTCGTGATTGTGACCAATGATTTCGAGGTGCGCGTGGGCGCACGTACGCTTCTCGACGCCCCTGGCCAGCACCTGCGTGTGCAGCCGGGCGACCGCATCGGGCTGGTCGGACGCAACGGTGCGGGCAAGACGACCACCATGCGCATCCTGGCAGGGGAGACCGAGCCCTATGGCGGGTCTGTCACGCGTTCCGGCCCCATTGGTTACCTGCCACAGGACTCCCGCGAAGGCAATATCGAGATCACCGCCCGTGAGCGCGTTCTCTCCGCCCGCGGTTTGGACGAGATCAAGCGCCGTATGGCAAAGCAGCAGGAGCTGATGGAGACTGCCACGGATGAGAAGTTCCGTGACAAAGCCATCCGCAAATACTCCCGCTTGGAGGAGGAGTACCACTCGTTGGGTGGCTACGAAGCAGACTCCGAGTGCGCGCAGATTTGCGATAACTTGGGCCTGCCGCAGCGCATCCTCGACCAGAAGTTGAAGACCCTGTCTGGCGGTCAGCGCAGGCGTGTGGAGCTGGCGCAGATATTGTTCGCGGCTTCGGCAGGCTCTGGTAAGTCCCAAACCACCTTGCTGCTGGATGAGCCAACCAACCACTTGGATGCTGACTCCATTACGTGGCTGCGCGGATTCTTGTCCAAGCACGAGGGCGGCCTCATCATGATTTCGCACGATGTGGATCTGCTTGAGGCAGTCTGCAACAAGGTATGGTTCCTTGACGCGGTGCGCGCTGAAGCAGACGTCTACAACATGGGCTTTAAGAAGTACCTGGATGCGCGCGCTACCGATGAGGCACGTCGCCGCCGTGAGCGTGCCAATGCGGAGAAGAAGGCTTCCGCCCTGCAGAAACAGGCGGCGAAGCTGGGTGCCAAAGCCACCAAGGCTGCTGCGGCTAAGCAAATGCTTGCGCGCGCCGATCGCATGATGAACGAGCTCGATGAGGTGCGCGTGGCCGATAAGGTTGCCTCCATCAAGTTCCCGGAGCCGGCGCCGTGCGGCAAGACCCCGATGAACGCGAAGGGCCTTACCAAGATGTACGGCTCGTTGGAGGTCTTTGCTGGCGTCGATCTCGCCATTGACAAGGGTTCCCGCGTGGTTGTTCTCGGTTACAACGGAGCTGGTAAGACCACGTTGCTGAAGCTGCTTGCGGGAGTAGAGCGCACCGACGGTGAGGGCGGCATTGTTTCCGGCCATGGTCTGCGTATCGGCTACTTCGCGCAGGAGCACGACAACATCGACCCGAACAAGACCGTGTGGGAGAACACCATTGAAGCCTGCCCGGACGCAGGCCAACAGGATCTCCGTGGCCTCCTCGGTGCCTTTATGTTCTCCGGCGACAAGCTGGAGCAACCCGCCGGTACCTTATCCGGTGGTGAGAAGACGCGTCTTTCGCTTGCAACTCTGGTTTCCTCGCGCGCAAACGTCTTGCTGCTGGATGAGCCTACTAACAACTTGGACCCGCAGTCGCGCGAACAGGTCCTGGATGCGCTATCCACTTACACCGGTGCGGTCGTCCTGGTCACGCACGACCCTGGTGCGGTTAAGGCCCTAAAGCCGGAGCGCGTGATCATCATGCCTGATGGCGACGAAGACATGTGGAGCGACGAGTACATGGAGATCGTCGAGCTAGCCTAGTTCGTTGGCCTATTCCACACCAAGGTTAAAAGGACCTATAGAGAGGAAAGCAGATGGCAGCACGCAAGGTCTTTATCGATTGTGATCCAGGCATTGATGATGCCTTGGCCCTGCTCTATCTCGCGGGGCTGCATCACGCCGGCGAGATTGAGCTGGTGGGAGTGACTACCACGGCCGGCAACGTCGATGTTTCGACCACCGCACGCAATGCTGCTTTCATCTTGCAGGTCTGCGGGCTGGGCGGCGTTCCCGTTGCGCCGGGCCATCCCGTCCCGCTCGAGGCGGAGCTGGTGACCACACCTGAAACTCATGGCGCTGCCGGTTTGGGTTATGTCAGCGCGCCGAAGTTTGAGCCGCACCACGATTGGCGCGAGCTTTGGCAGGCCGCAGCCGACGCCCGGGCCGAGCTCGTCGTCACCGGCCCGCTAACAAACGCCGCCTTGGCCGGCACTTCAGGATTTTCCAAGGTCAGCGTTATGGGCGGCGCGATTAACTATCGAGGCAATACCACACCCACGGCCGAGTGGAATTTCTGGGTGGACCCGCATGCGGCACAGCAATTCTTTGATGCTCTCCAGCGCGAAACAGTCAACGCTACCTTGTGCTCTTTGGAGGTCACCGAGCAATTCCTCATCGATCCACCACGCCTGGAGGCGCTGATGAAGGAGTTGGGGGAGCACCCCGTGAAGGCGCACCTTCCGGAGATCCTCCGTTTTTACTTCGAGTTTCACCGCGCGCAGGGCGAGGGATACCAAGCACAAATCCATGACCTTTTAACGTGCATGATTGCGCTCGAGCGCGTGGACTACCTAAAGCAAGAGACCACCGTGGCGGTCGAAGCGGATTCACAGTTGATGCGAGGAACCAGCGTCGCGGACTTGCGTGGGCATTGGGATCTGCCGCATAATGCGCGGCTCGTGCAGGCCGTGGATATCCCCGGCGCGCATGCTGAGTTTCTTCGCGCCGCGCGGATTTTGAGCAAGCACGCCTAGTCTGCCTATTATTGGTGCGTTGCCCGAGGTGACATAGGGCATTAAATCCAAAGCAGATCCGTTTGCTTTTCCTTCTTTCATTTCTTTTATCTGGAGAATTCTTTTTATGTCACAGTTATCTCTAACGCCTGCGCGCAAGGCTATGGTCCTGGCCGGCGGCCTTTTGGTTGCAGCGACGTGGATTTATCTGGTCCTCGTGCGTCCGACCTCTTGGGAATCAGTAGCCGGTTCGACCGAGGCACTCATTACCTTGGGCGGCTATGTGGGCGGTGCCGTGTTTTTGTTGGCAGGCACATTGCCTGTTCTTCCAGCCCGTACTATCGCGATCATTCCAGTAGCTCTGGTCTTAAACATCGTGGTAGGCGAGATCATCGGTTCTATCGGAGTGCCTTTGTATTTGGACGCGGTCGGCACGATCCTCGTAGCCGCTCTTGCCGGGCCAATCGCAGGCCTTGCCACGGGCACGTTGTCTTCGGTGGTGTGGGGACTCATCAATCCCGCAGCACTTCCGTTTGCGGCCGTTTCTGCAGCTACTGGGTACCTTTCCGGGTGGGCTATTTCCCACGGCGCGTTTAAGAAGTGGTGGCGCGTTGTTGCTTCTGGTGCTGTTATCGGCATCATCTCCGGCATGCTTGCGGCACCGGTTGCGGCTTTCGTTTATGGAGGAACAGCCGGCCTGGGTACGGGCGCTGTGGTCTCGCTTTTCCGCGAGTTGGGAAACTCTCTACTCGCATCGGTGACGTTGCAGTCCTTTATCTCCGATCCGCTCGATAAGATCATCGTGTTTTTGATCGTGTGGGCCACCGTCAAGGCATTGCCCAAGCGCACCCTGGAATCGCTGCGCCCTCAGCTATGATTCATCCCGCAACTATCTTCAGTGCGGCCGCATCAACGTGGTTTCTCGTCGTGGCGATCAACCAGCCCTGGCTTAGCTTTGTGCTGCTTAGCGTATGGCTTATATGCGGCACCATCTGGTCACGCTCCATCTCCGTGGTAGCGACCACCGCGGTATTGGCGCTTCCCGCTGCCGCCTCGATGGTGCTTATCCATGCGCCCTATGGTGATAATCGCCTCGCGCCCTTTTAACCAGTGACGGGCTGTGGCTTGCAGCTAAGCTTTCGCTGCGATTCGCCACGCTCATGGGATGCATCCTCGCTGCAGCGGCAGCACTAAAGGTAAGTGACGTAGCCAAATGGCTGCAAACCTCGCGGTTTGGACACAAGGCCGCATATGTTGTGGGGGCGTCGCTCCAATCATTGCCGCAGGGTGCTGCAACGGTGGCCGCAGTACGCGATGCTAACCGCCTCGCCGGGGCGAAGATTCACTTGGGCAATGTTGCACCCCGTGTCATCATTCCGGTCATCGCACGCTTGCTTACCCAAGGCGCAAGCCGCGGGCATGCGTTGGGAGCCATTGGCTTCGATACCCCGGGCAAACGTACAGTGCTGGTCCCCGTACCAGATAGTAAGTTCCAGCAAGTATTGCGCTGGACCTTGCCAGTATTTAGCATCTTGGGAGCGGTGATATGGAGCTAAAACCTGGTGAAATCCACCCCTTGAGGGTCGCTTTTGAGGAAAACGCCGATGAAGTGGCACAGGAACTCGCGCGGGAGTTAGGCGTAAATACTGTCATTGGTTCCTTTGCGGCTGCGCACGTTACTTTTCTGCGCGATACCGTGCGTGAGGGACTGGCTTTGGCCTTGGAGAACCAAGGCAGGCAGTGCGAGGAGATGGCCCAGCGTGTTGACGCCACGCTTGGCGATGTCGACCTTGATGGCACCCGCAATCCCGCCACGCTGTCGGGCGGTCAAACGCGTCGGCTCGCACTGGCACAAGTCGCCATCGCGCGACCGGAAATCCTGATTATTGTTGAGCCATGGGCCGGCCTAGACGCGCATTCCCGCGAACGCATCGCGGCCTACTTAGGAAAGTTGGATCAAACAGCCGTGGTGTTGGTCGAGCACGAGATGCAGATGCTCGCGCAGGACGGCCAAGAACTGGAAGCGATTGTTCCGTCTGGTGAGGCAATCGTTCTAGACGGTATTCAAGCCAAGCGCGGTGGCAGGCGCAGGCGGTGGTGGAACCTGAAACCTGTGGACTCCAAGCTTTTCACGGTAGGGCCGGTGGATTTGCGGTTGCAGCACGGCGCCGTGCTGTGGCTGCGCGGCGACAACGGCTCCGGCAAGACCACGCTGTTGCGCGCGATGGCCGGCCTCGACGGAAATGCTCCTGTGCATGCGAGCACATCGCTGGCTTTACAGTCGCCGCTAGATCAGATTATTGAACCCACCATCGCCCAGTGGATCGGGGAAGGGACTCTACCCGAAGAACTCTTGAGCCAGCTTTCCGCCGAGATTGCCTTCGATGATCATCCGCTGGACGTCTCTATGTCCCAGCTACGCGTAGCACAGATTGCCCACGTGGTGGCGCAGGGGCGCGAGGTCGTGATGTTGGATGAGCTAGACACGCTTCTCGACGCCCGGGGCACAACGTGGGTGCACCGGCTCATGCACCACGCTTTAGCAAGGGGAGCAGCCCTCGTGGTGACCTGCCATGAACCTCGTTTCGTAGAAGAAATTGCGGCTTATGCGCAGGTCACCTCTCTAGCTCTACGCTGCTGATTAATTTCGGAAGCCGTGGACCGGTGCCGGGATAAAGCCGCCGCGATTGACAAACGTAGAGTTGCCCACGGTGTTGACCGGGATGACCGGAGCGTATCCGAGCAGACCACCGAAGTTGACTTCGTCGCCAATCTTGGCACCCGGTACTGGAATAACGCGGACCGCGGTGGTCTTATGGTTCATCACACCGATGGCGGCTTCATCAGCAATCATGCCGGCAATAGTTGCCGCAGAGGTATCGCCAGGAAGCGCAATCATGTCGAAGCCGACCGAGCAGATTGCGGTCATGGCTTCCAGCTTGTCCATGGAGATGGCACCGGAACGCACTGCGTCGATCATGCCCTTGTCCTCGGAGACCGGGATGAAGGAACCCGAAAGGCCGCCGACGCGGGAACACGCCATCATGCCGCCCTTCTTCACTGCGTCGTTAAGCAGCGCCAGCGCGGCGGTAGTGCCGTGCGTGCCGACCTGGTCAAGGCCCATGTGCTCGAGGATGTGTGCCACTGAGTCGCCGAGCTCGGCCGTCGGTGCCAGGGAAAGGTCAATGATGCCGAAGGGAACGCCAAGGCGCTCGGAGGCCATGTTGCCCACGAGCTGGCCAGCACGCGTGATCTTAAACGCGGCCTTCTTGACCTCCTCGGCAACCTGATCCAGGGTGGCACCCTCGAGGTTGCCCAACGCACGGTCAACCACGCCGGGGCCGGAAACGCCCACGGAAACCACGCAATCCGGTTCCTCGATGCCGTGGAAGGCACCCGCCATGAACGGGTTGTCGCCCACGGAGTTTGCAAAGACCACCAGCTTGGCGCAGGCGATCGCCGACTGATACTTGGTCAGTTCGGCGGCCTCCTTGATGACCTCGCCCATGCGCTTGGCGGCATTCATGTTGATGCCCGCGCGGGAGGACGCGATATTTACGGAGGAGCACACGAGCTCCGTGGTGGACAGTGCCTCAGGGATCGAATTGATGAGCTTCTTTTCCGCGGTGGTGGCGCCCTTTTCCACGAGAGCAGAGTAGCCGCCGACGAAGTTGACGCCGGTCTCAGCTGCGGCACGGTCCAGGGCCTTGGCTACCTCGACCGGGTTGCCGTCGACACCAGCCACGATCAGGCTGACCGGGGTCACCGAGATTCGCTTGTTCACGATCGGGATGCCGAGCTCTTGCTCGATGCCTTCGCAGACTTCCACCAAGTGCTTGGCTCGCTCGGTGACCAAGTCATAGACAGCCTGTGCTGTAGCGTCCATAGAAGAGCGCGTGCAGCTAAGCAGCGAGATACCCATGGTGACGGTACGGATATCGAGACGGTACTTATCGATCATCTCGATCGTGTCGAGGATACTTACGGTATTAAAGCGATTGAGCATATCTAGATCTCGTTCATCGCTGTAAACAGCGCCTCGGATTGAACACGGATGGACTGGTTGATGTCTTCGCCCACCTTATTCATGCGCTCTTGAATCTGTTGGATCGAAACCTCAGATTCATCAAATTCCACGCGCAGAATCATGGTGAAGAAGCCAGACATCAAGGTCTGGGAGACGTCAACGATGTTGACTCCAAGTTCAGCGAGACTGGTTGTAACAGAAGCGATAATTCCGGTGCTATCCGCACCGGTAACAGTCATAATGGCAATCATGGATTAAATTCTATCGCTCTTCACGTACGGTGGGGGCCATGACTTTGACGAAAAAGAAAGTACTTTACATTGGCGGACACGGAAAGGTCGGTCTGCTTGCCACCCGAAGATGCTAAAAGTGGGCCACAACGTTCATTCGCTGATCCGCTCCGAGTCCCAAGTGGAGGAGATTGAAAACCTAGGCGCTACCGCAGTGCTGAAGGACATCACAAAGACCAGCGCCCAAGAATGGGCTGAGCTTTTCGCGGACTTCGACACCGTGGTGTGGGGTGCCGGTAACGGCGGCCGTGGAGGCGCAGACCTTACCTGGGCTGTAGATCGCGATGGCGCAATGGCAACTATCGACGCCCTAGAGCTGCTCAAAGCAGAGGGCAAAAAGGTACCTGATTACGTGATGATCTCCTACGTTGGCGCAACGCACAACGAGACCGATCCCAATGATGAGTCTTGGTACGCCTACGTTGAGTCAAAGAAGGCAGTAGACAACCGCCTGAATTCTTCTGAACTGAACTATGTCATCCTCGGCCCATCTGCGCTTACGGAAGAGCCAGCGGGCGGCATCGAGGTAATCGAGGATACGAATCCTCACGGCCAGACTAGCCGTGAGCTGGTTGCCGAGGTGATTACTGAAGTTGTTGGCCGCGAGAGCCTTCCGGCTAGCCCGTTGGCCTTCATCGATGGCGAGAATCCAGTCAGCAGTATTTAAGCCGGCTAGGCACCCGCTTTATCTTTACGGATGGTTTGCTCCACGAGGTCTAGCACAGCTCTAAGACCAGCGTGGTCACCGAGTGCTAGGCGGGAAATGAAGCCATCCATGAAGGTCTCGAGGTAGAGCACCAACGTGTCCACGCTGACGTCGTCGCGCATGCGACCTTCCTCAGCGTTGGACTGTAGGCGGGCACGGACTGCGTCGGAAAGCACCGATTGTTGGTCCACCCACCGCGCGCGGAACGAAGGATCGGTCCGCAGCAGCGATGAGATCTCCAACCGAGTAGCCAGCCAATCGTGGCGCTCTGGGTGGCGGAGCATCTCACTCATTACTTCGACCAAGCCGTTATTCGCAACGACCTCCGCCTGGCGGGCAGCGTCTTCACGCGCCAGCGCCAAGAACAATGACTCTTTGTCGCCAAAGTGGTGGAAGATGGCGCCGCGGGACTTGCCCGTGGCCTCTTCTAGAAGGCGGACCGTAGCTCCCTCGTAGCCATGCTCGGCGAAACACTTGCGTGCACCAACGAGGATGTCATGTCGACGTCGGTTGAGCTCAGCATCACTCACGATGGGCATAGAAAATCCGTTTCTTCTAGATAGCAAGTTAGAAATATTTAGTTCTAACCGGAGCTTGGATTCCCCCGGTCAAGTCTAAAAGGGGGACCGCAAGATAACTTGCGATCCCCGCTCTACCTAGGGTTTTACCTAGGAATTAGATGGTGTGAAGACCTTAAGCCTTAACCATCTGGCGCAGCACGTACTGCAGGATGCCGCCGTGGCGGTAGTAGTCGGCCTCACCCGGGGTATCGATGCGGACCTTAGCGTCGAACTCGACGGACTCGCCAGACTCCTTGGTAGCGGTCACGTGAACCGACTTCGGGATGCCACCCTCGTTGAGAGCGGAGATGCCTTCGATGTCGAAGGTCTCGGTGCCATCCAGGCCGAGGGACTCGTGGGACTCGCCCTCCGGGAACTGCAGCGGGATAACGCCCATACCAATGAGGTTGGAGCGGTGGATACGCTCGAAGGACTCGGTAATGACAGCCTTGACGCCAAGCAGGTTGGTGCCCTTAGCAGCCCAGTCACGGGAAGAACCGGTGCCGTACTCCTTGCCAGCGATAACAACCAGCGGAATGCCAGCTGCTTTGTAGTTCTCGCAAGCGTCGAAGATGAAGGACTGCGGTGCGCCTTCCTGGGTGAAGTCGCGGGTGTAGCCACCAGCAACGTCGACCAGCTGGTTCTGCAGACGGATGTTGGCGAAGGTACCACGCATCATGACCTCGTGGTTACCACGACGGGAACCGAGGGAGTTGTAGTCCTGACGCTCAACGCCGTTTTCATCCAGGTACTGAGCAGCAGGGGTGCCCGGCTTAATGGAGGAAGCAGGGGAGATGTGGTCGGTGGTGACGGAATCGCCCAGCTTGGCAAGAACGCGAGCGCCCTTGATGTCCTCGACTGGGGTCGGCTCTGCCGGCATGCCGTCGAAGTACGGTGCCTTGCGGATGTAGGTGGAGTCGTCGTTCCAGTCGAAGGTCTCGCCCTCTGGCACATCGAGGGAGCGCCATGCATCGTCACCCTTGAAGACGTCAGCGTAGTCAGCCTCGTAGAGCTCGCGGGAGATTGCCTTCTGGATGGTGTCCTCGATCTCCTCGGAGGAAGGCCAGATGTCCTTCAGGAAGACATCGTTGCCGTCCTGATCCTGACCCAGAGCCTGGGTGTCGAAATCGAAGTCCATGGTACCAGCAATAGCATAAGCGATAACCATGATTGGGGAAGCCAAGTAGTTCATCTTGACGTCCGGGGAGATACGTCCCTCGAAGTTACGGTTACCGGACAGGACTGCGGTTGCAGCCAAGTCATGCTCGTTGATGGCAGCGGAGATCTCCTCCGGAAGCGGGCCGGAGTTGCCGATGCAGGAGGTGCAACCAAAGCCGGAGAGGTAGAAGCCCAGAGCCTCAAGATCTTTCCAGAGGTCTGCACGCTGGAAGTAACCGTCAACAACCTGGGAACCCGGTGCACAGATGGTCTTAACCCATGGCTTGGAGGTCAGGCCCTTTTCAGCAGCCTTGCGGGCGATGAGGCCAGCGCCAACCATGACGGATGGGTTAGAGGTGTTGGTGCAAGAGGTGATAGAAGCGATTGCAACCATGCCGTGGTCCAGGGTGTACTCGCCGCCATTAGGGGAGGTGACGGTAACTGGGTTGGACTGACGGCCGGAGCCACCCTTGGCTGCGGACTCGCCGTGACCCTCACGGGAGTTGTTCAGACCGCCGGTGACGTCAACGAGTGCCTCGTCAGCGTCGCCCTCGGAGGTCATGCGCTTTGCCTCAAGGGAGGACTCGTCAACGACGACGTCGCCAGTTGCGTAGGTAGGCAGATCCTTACGGAACTGCTCCTTAGCCTCGGACAGCAGGATGCGATCCTGTGGGCGCTTTGGACCAGCGATGGAAGGAACAACGGTGGACAGGTCCAGCTCGAGGTACTCGGAGTACTCTGCCTCTGGAGCGTCCTGCTCCAGCCACATGCCCTGCGCCTTGGCGTAAGCCTCGACGCGCTCGATCTGCTCCATTGGGCGACCGGTGAGCTCGAGGTACTTGATGGTTTCCTCGTCAATCGGGAAGATTGCGGCGGTGGAGCCGAACTCTGGGGACATGTTGCCGATGGTTGCGCGGTTAGCCAGCGGAATGGACTTAACGCCATTGCCATAGAACTCAACGAACTTCTGGACAACACCGTGCTCGCGGAGCATCTCGGTGATGGTTAGAACGACGTCGGTTGCAGTAACGCCGACTGGGATCTCGCCGGTCAGCTTGAAGCCGACAACGCGCGGGATAAGCATGGAGACCGGCTGGCCGAGCATTGCAGCCTCAGCCTCGATGCCGCCAACACCCCAGCCCAGGATGCCCAGGCCGTTTTCCATGGTGGTGTGGGAGTCGGTACCGATACAGGTATCTGGGTATGCGACACCGTCGTTGTCGAAGACGACGCGGGACAGGTACTCGATGTTGACCTGGTGGACAATGCCGGTTCCCGGTGGGACAACGCGGAAGTTGGAGAAGTTCTCAGCACCCCATCGCAGGAACTGGTAGCGCTCCTGGTTGCGCTCGTACTCAATTTCAACGTTCTTCTCGAGCGCTTCTGCGGAACCGAAGGCCTCAACGATAACGGAGTGGTCGATGACCATCTCTGCCGGGTTCAGCGGGTTAACCTGCTCTGGCTTGCCACCCAGAGCGGAGATTGCCTCACGCATGGTGGCGAGGTCGACTACACACGGAACACCGGTGAAGTCCTGCATCAGCACACGTGCCGGAGTGAACTGGATCTCGGTGTCCGGCTCAGCGGACGGATCCCAGTTAGCAAGTGCGTTGATGTGATCCTTGGTTACATTCTTGCCGTCCTCGTAGCGCAGCTGGTTCTCAGCAAGCACCTTCAGGGAGTAAGGCAGCTTCTCCAGGCCAGCGACTGCGTTGATGTCAAAGTAGTCATAGGACTTGCCGTTGACGTCAAGAGTCTTCTTGGCACCGAAGGAGTTTAGGCTTTCAGTCACAGGGAGCTCCATTCCTTGTTTGTCAGAACAAAAGTTCATGGTTTCCAGCTCTACCGCCTTAAAGGTAAGCCGCCACTTTCCATGTTCACATATATGGTTCACATATATATGAGGAATAAGGCGCTTGCGTTTAAGGCCAAGGCGCTGGAAACGAGAAGAACGCGAAGGTTCGGAAACCAGTCTAATGGTTTCGACCGACGACCGTGTCAACTATAACAGTACGAGCGTTCTGTTTCACCTTTTGGGAAGGTTTCGCGCGTCACATAGGCAATCCTGATGATGGCAGCGTTACTTTATGAATCGAAGCTGCTTGCTCACAGGCGCCCATGGGCTGCTATTTATAGGGTGGGTTACGGCAAGGCAGCATTAGCAACCGAAGTAGAGGAGGGGAGCAATGAGTGCGGAAAGCGCTGAGTCTCCGGCGATCGATATCGCTGACCTCGCCGCGCAGCTACGCGCGGATGGCTCCGCCTTTACTAATACGGACCTGGCCAACGATCAATCCGTCCAGGACTCCATTTCTGCGGCGTTGCATGCCGGCCATGGCGTTGCTGTTGTGGATGACTACACCGCCACTGCGGCAGAAAGCCGCAACCTTGCCGTCGATCTTCAAAATGCCACGGGATTAGACACCGTCATCGTTCAAGTGCCTTCGCATGTCTCTGCCGTGAGTGGCTCGCTGTCGCGTGCGGAACTCGAAGCAGTGCAACGCAAGATTCCTAGGGGCATCGATCAGGTTGAGCTCCTTGAACGCTTTTACGACGGCATAGATCGGTTTGACGTCCATTCGGTGATTCTCACCGCCTTTATGGTGGTGCTCGCGCTCGCCGTTGCTTGGATAGCTTTCAGGTCTGCATCAAGGCGTGAAACGCGTTCCGAGAAAATGGGCTAGGCCCAACGGTGGGACGATTGTCCGCCGAACCTCGGTTCAACCGAAGCTCGAAGATTTCTCTCGTTTTCAGCGTTTCGGAAACTATGAGACTTAGATTTGTTCGAAAAACTATCCCCAGAACCTGAGTGAACCGTCGGGGTCACCGGGTGCCGAATGAGGGGAACCGTGCGGTTGCAATCAACCCGAAAGTTGGCCATCAAATTTACCGATCTGGCTACACCTGAGTCATCGATCTCGCGCGGATCTGGACCTCAATCCGTTGGGAATTTGCCTCCCATTTAACGCTGGGCGAGGCGATCGTTTTGCGCCCTTTAGTTAAAGCGGAAACCAATCCATGCCCATCTGGTGGCTATGGGATTGTGGACATCTGGGCGCCGGCGGATGTCGAAATTGGTCTGGCGAGTGTCAAATTCCAAGAGTGGGGTAGGGGATCTAGTCAACCACCCTGACTTGACAAGCGGTGGGGGAGGGGCTGCTAAAGGGGGTTTGCGTGGAGATTTCACTAGTAGTGTGATGAAGCACACAATCACGGGAAGGTAACAAAATTATTGCAGGTTGGCTGCCTTTGTAACGTCATGTGGCGCGACTTGACTGGAGTGAATTTTGAGGAAAGTGTGCGCGACGGTGTGTCGGTGACGTATGGTTCAAATATCGACTCACGGGTTGATTCTTGTTCCATACGTTCATGGGCCAAGCCTTGACTCTCAATCGAGATGACACACGGGTATGTGGGGAAGCACGCCACGAGTGGAAATCGCGGGATTGAGGTTCGCCGCCTGGCTCACGATGAGCAGATGGGATGGGGCCTAGTTGTTTGAAGCCCTGACGCATAACGCTTTAAGGCGCGAGCCTTTAACTCTGTTGCGTGTCGGAGACAGCGGCGTCGTAAAGCAGCGCTGGCTTATTTCGAACACACCTGGCACCCCAAGAACGATTCGTCGAAGCCGATTCCAGTGTTCGAATTTTTTAAGAATTGACACACCCACATTCCGATTGGGGACAAGCAAGCCGGTTGGTCTTGTCGTCGCCTCACCGGGTGCCGGTGCAGCTTCAGCCTTCTGGGGCGAGAAGCTTCTGCGGGTTCTCGGTAAGGGGATGGCAATGTGATCGGCATAGCGAGTTACTCGTAGGGCTAGCTTCGTGCGGCCCGTTCAAGGTTCGTGGATTTTGCTTTCCGCCCTCCCGACCGCGCGCAAGCGCAACGGAATTGCGGCGACGGCAGGCCACGGATTTTAGAGCGGTTCATACGGGGTTAAGACGCGAGTTCAACACAGCATTGCTTCTCCCGCGCCTGTGATCGGCGCATAAACGTCACGCATTTTCACCGTAGGCACAACCTGCCTAAAGGTTGTACTGCCAGGGCGGTGTACGCATCGAATGCGTATATCTGCACCTACTCCAAGGCTGCCTGGTGCCGGGTAACGTGCCCCTAACTTTTGCCATTGTGCGATTAGGTAAAAGAGTTCAAAGGGGTGCGCTAGTTAAGACATGCGCTTTTAAGCTGGCTTAAGTTAAGTCCCGGGCATTCCTATATCTAAATCAACAGTGTAAACCCGCTAGCTTTCTGCCAGCCAGCTCGCTGACAGGCGCATCTGTATCTTGTGCCGAGGTGGATGCTCGAAGGCTACCTCGCCGGTCGCAGGCGAGGACTCTCATAGCTTCTATCGGGTTTGGCTGGGCTGATTGTGGCTGATTGTGTAGGGATGAGCTTTTGCATGACGTGAAACAATTCGGCGAAGCGTGGGTGTCTAGGAGATACTTCTCGTGGCCACCATCTTTAAGTACGGCTCTCGGCGTCTGAAGACGCTGTTAGTCACCGTCGCAACCACCGCGACGCTATCTACCGTTTCCACCCTTGCTCCGGTTGCCGCCCAGGCGGAAGAACCGGTCAACATCCAGTCCTTGCTTTCCTCGAAAGATGCATCTGTCGCTGACCTTGCTGGCGCCATTGCCACCATTGAAGAGCAGATTGCGAAGCTCGAGGGAGAAATTGGAATGCGACGTGAGGCAGTAAACCGTGCCTTGGTCGACCTCCAGGACGCGCGTACGGAAGCCGCTCAGGCTCGCCGTGGCACCACTGCGGCGCGTGGTGAACTCGATTCCGCACAGTCGGAAGTCGAAAAGGCTCAGAAGAAGCTCAATGAGCTTTCGCGTACTGCTTACCGCCGTGCCAATACTTCTGACGCTGTCTCCACGGCTGCGGGAAATGACGCGCGCGGCGAGATGCTGGAGCGCCAGACCTATCTGCATACGCAAACCAAGGATCAGCAGGCGGTCTTGGATCGGTTGGAGCGAGAGCGCACTGAGAAGGCGAACAAGGAATCGCAGCTTCGCAAGACCCAGGAGTTGGCACAGCTGCGCGAGGAAAAAGCTACCGAGGCTGAGGCCCAAGCGCGTCAAACCCTGGAAGAAAGCCAGTCGAACGTGGCCGAGTTTTCCTCCGAGCGCGAGAGCTTGCTAAAGCAGCGCTCCCAGGTGCAAAATGCGCTAAATCAAGCCAAAGAGCTAGATTCCAACGAGTCTAAGACTGGAGAGTCTGGCTCAAACGTCCAGTCAAATAACTTGACCAAGAGGAAGGCTCAGACCGATAGCGCGGCTACTTCGCAGGCGCCGGCAGCAGGCTCCCAGGAGTCCGCGGCGGCAAGCAATGCTGCGGGCGCAACGCAGTCGACGTCGGAAAGCGCCTCTGCGAATGCTAATGCCAACGGTGGCGAAGCGGCGCTTGCTCCTGACGCTTCTGCGGCGGAGTCATCTACATCTGCTACCGAGTCTGACTCGATGATGCAGGGCGGCGAGCCAGATTCCGTAACCCGGGACTTCCGTGCGGATAAGTCGGGCTCGCAGCTTAGCGCGAGCGACGTCCAGAAGGCAGCGGAGGCGGCCCAGGAGCTGTCTTCGGATCCGAACGTGCAAAAGCTTTCCTCCGAAGGTTTCAGCATGCAGGGTTCTTCCGTTGACTCCTCGACGCTGGCGCTCGCGGGCACCGCAATCGGTGCGGCTGCTGCGATTGTTGGTGCGGCTCAGCCAAATCATACGGGCTTGACCCAGGAGGAGCTGGACTCGCTGGCGCAGGGTTCTTCGCAGCTCGCAGCTCTCCAGGGCGGCAGCACCACCAGCAACACCGAGGACGATGAATTGACCAATGAGGTCTCTGACGTCCTAGGCGAGTTGGACACCACGGATGATGTCACGGAAGAAGCAACGAACGCGCTTGGCGACGCCGACCGCAGCGCGAAGATTGAAGCGGTCATTGCCCGTGCAAAGTCCCAGATCGGCATGCCCTATGCATGGGGCGGTGGCAACGCGAACGGCCCCACCAAGGGAATCCGCGACGGCGGCGTGGCTGACTCCTTCGGCGACTACAACAAGGTCGGCTTCGACTGCTCTGGCCTTACGATGTACGCCTTTGCCGGTGCCGGCATCTCCTTGCCACACTACACCGGCTACCAGTACCAGAAGGGTACTCAGGTCCCAGCTAGCGAGATGCAGCGCGGCGACCTTATCTTCTACGGGCCCGGCGCAAGCGAGCACGTAGCTATCTATCTTGGCGACGGCACTATGATTGAGGCCCCTCAGTCTGGATCTAACGTTCAGATTTCTCCTGTGCGTTGGTCCGGAATGACGCCTAATGTCGTGCGCCTCCTCTAAGCCCCAACCTTTGGTTGGTAAAATTGCGGTATGACTGACGCACAACAGCTTTCCCGCAATTACGACGCCCTCCTCGTTCTTTCTTTCGGTGGCCCGGAAGGAAACGAGGAGGTCGTTCCGTTTTTGGAGAACGTTACCCGCGGGCGCGGCATTCCACGTGAGCGCCTTGAGGTAGTGGGCGAGCACTATTTCCATTTCGGCGGCGTAAGCCCGCTCAACAAGCTCAACCGTGAAATCATCGACCATGTCGAGCAGGAGCTGAAAAAACGCGGACATAATCTACCTGTCTACTTCGGTAACCGCAATTGGCACCCATTCGGCACCGAGACAGTGGAGCGGATGGCTGCCGACGGCGTGCGTAACGCCGCCGTTCTCGCAACCTCTGCGTGGGGCGGTTACTCTGCCTGCCGCCAGTACGACGAGGATATTCGCCAGCTGCGCGAGCATCTCGCCGAAAAAGGCCTGCCTGAGATTGAGTTCACCAAGATCCGTCAGTTCTACGATCACCCGAAGTTCATCGCAGAGATGACGCAGGCGGTAAAGGATGCCTATGCCAAGATCCCAGAGGGCAAGCAGGCACGCATGCTCTTTACTGCGCACTCCGTACCTACCGCGCACGATAACGTCGGTGGCGGCGAAGGCGATAAAAATATCTACTCCCGCCAGGTCGCCGAAGCCTCCCGTCTCGTGGCAGAAGCCGCAGGTGTAGCTGACTATGACTTGGTCTGGCAGTCGCGTTCCGGCAACCCAAAGACCCCATGGCTCGAGCCCGATATCGTCGACCACACCACCGAAATCCATGACAAGGATGGCGTTGAGGCGATCGTCGTTTGCCCGATCGGCTTCATCTCTGACCATATGGAGGTTGTATGGGACCTCGATACGGAGCTTAAGAAAGCGGCCGGTGACATGGGTGTGCTCGTTGAACGTACCCGTACCGCTGGCCCGACCGATTCCTTTGCATCGATGATCGTGGATCTTATTGAGGAGCTCGAGCAGGATAAGCAGTGGGAGAGCATTGGCAACGTCACCGTTCAAGGCTGTACTACCAACGGCGCTCCCTGCGCTGAGGGCTGCTGCGATATTTGGTCGCTGCGTAAATAATGGCCCTTAGCGGCTGAAATCCGAAAGCGCGTGTGCAACGCCCGCCATACGCGCTTGACGGATGTGCCGCCACAGACCTAAAAGGTGATGATCGAGGCTGTGATCGTTCATTCTTTCCGTCACGGTTTCGATAATCGCTCCCACGCGGTCTGCACGGGCGAAAAGCTTTGCGGCCCGCGGTGATACTGATCGTGGAAGTCCCGGAGTGTCATAAAAATCGCTGAGGCTGCCTACGGTAAGCCGTGGATTATGCAAAGCATCCGATTTATAGCCCGCAGCTTCGATGAGTATTGCGGCTTGGTTGGTTGCCTTGCTGAGCAGCTCGTCAGCCTCGCCCGGACTCAGCCACGCAGGTGCAGGCAAGGGCAGTTCCTCCTCGAACACGTGCCAAGTGGTGCTGGAGTTTCCATAGTGGGGCACGAGCACTAAGTGGCGGTTGTGATCATTGGTACGCACAACGATTGCGCCCGCATCGCTTGCGGCCGCCGCCTTCCATGATTTCGAGCCTGCCGGCAAAAGCGGGGACTCACCCGGCCCGGAAAGGACAAGACGCAGCACGGGTTCGAGCTCGCCGTTTTGCACAATCGCGGAAGTTTCTGCCCGCAGGTAAGCTAGCAAATCCACAAAGGGTGCTTCATCCTCCATCACATGCAAGCCACCGAGCTCCTGCATCGCATCCAAGAGATCGTCCGTGGACTCGTGTCCCCACAGCCAGGCGCCCAGCCAGACTGCGGTGTTTTGTAAAGGAGACCAAACCTCGGCGCGCATATCCATGACGGCAAAGTTTAGTAGATAGACTTTTGGCCCATGAGTATCGATCCATACGGCGGCGACATCTTTGCAGGCCATAAGCGCGCACAGAAGAAGGAGTACCCAAAGGTTCCAGCAGAACCTGGAATGGTTGTTGAGGTACGTGGCGACGACTTTGTCGGCGCAGTGATGGGCGTAGACAAGACCGTGTTCGGTCAAGTAGTCCGCCTCGAGGATCGTTACGGAAAAGAGCGTGTTTTCAACTTGGTGGAAGGCGGCTTCCTGTTGGAGGGGCAGCCGGTCACCCTGACGCGCTACGTCGAAAAGCAGGCCCCGCAAAAGTCCAACTCCGGTTCGCGGCGGGTGGCCAATGTTGAGGCAAAGGTTGCGGCACCCTCGCGCATCTGGGTTGAGGGCATTCACGACGCCGCGATTGTGGAGAAGGTCTGGGGCCATGACCTGCGCGTTGAGGGCGTGGTAGTCGAATACCTGGAGGGTCTAGACAACTTGGAAGAACGTCTCGCCGAGTTCCAGCCTGGCCCTGGCCGGCGCGTCGGCGTTCTGGCAGACCATCTAGTCGAAGGTTCTAAGGAAACCCGCCTTACCCAGAGTGTGGGCGAGCACGTGCTGGTAACGGGCCATCCTTTTATCGATATTTGGGCGGCGGTAAAGCCCGAGCGTCTGGGGCTTCGCGAATGGCCGGAGGTGCCATACGGTGAGGATTGGAAGACGGGCATCGCTAAGCGCGTGGGCTGGTCTGACCCGAAGGAAGGCTGGAGCCGAGTATATACCGCCGTCACTACGTTCCGAGATCTAGATCCGACGCTGATTGGAGCAGTGGAAAGGCTGGTCGATTTCGTGACCACGCCGGAGCTTTCGAAAGCTGACCTCGGATATTAAAGAGTATCGGCGCGCTCAATGATGTTGACCGCCAGCTGCCAACCCGCCATCTCGGCGGCCCAACCAGCGGCCTGCAGACGCTGCGACATTGCCTGCTTGGAGATGCCGAGTTCCTCGGCCGCCTCATTCTGATTTAGCCCAGCGCGCACTAGCGAGGTTGCCTCGCGGCCCTCAATCGTGCGCTTGTGGAGCACGAATCCAAGCAAGGCAAAGGTGGCGGCGATATCGTTAGCTTCCGAAGCGCGCCCTCGCTTGCTGATCTTGGCGTATCCCTGGCCCGCGCGCGCCGAGCCTTTCAGCGCGGCAGTGGCCACCTGACGGGCAGCGTCTTCGTCGCCGCGTGCTCCGGGGGATACGCCGATGCCGATGGCCCAGTCACCGTCGGCAAGCAGCGCCATGACAACGTCACACACGGAGGACGCAGAGTGCGCCACCGCGCAGATGTCCTCGACACCCAGGACGTGGAACTCACCGACTCCGTCGAGCGTGGAAAGGGCGGTGGCGGATCGCTGCACCAGTTCCGCGCGGCGTACCGAACGGCCGCGATAACGTGCGTGTACAGCGAGCATTGTGCCTCCTAGGGTCGAAGAATATTCAAAGCGAAGTGCTAATCAGCATAGCGTCCATAAAGTCTATAGGTGAAACTTGACTCGCCGGTCTTTGGCTTTCATGGCGTTTGAGGGTTTAACTAGGGGCGCATCGGCAACTTGGCGTCGAGAACCAAGCCTGCGACGCCTATGGCGGCGAGAAAGGCAATGGCGACGAAGATCCAAGGCTCCGATTGGCCGGTCAGGGTATCACCGAAGAATACGCCGATTGCGGTGGTAGGAATGGAGCCCACAAGTGTGGCTACGGTGAATTGGCCGACTGGGATAGGGGTGAGCGCGGCGACATAATTGAGGAGGGAAAAAGGCACGCCTGCCACCATTCGCAAGCTTGCGATGGCAAGCCACCCGCGCCTTTCTAACCTCGTGTTGATTTTGAAGACCGCAGGGTGGGTTAGGTGCGGGCGAATCCAGTCGCCGAGGAGAAGGCGAACGATGAAAAGCGAAAGCACTGCAGATACGGTCAATGCCGCAAGAGAGATGCTAAGACCGAGCCAAGGGCCGAATAGGATACCTGCAGCCACGGTCCAAAAGGTACGGGGCAGCGGAAATTGCGTAAATATGACATAACCTAGGAAGAAGGCGATAATGAACCAGGTGCCCATATTCTCGGCCCAGGAGCGCAGGGCGGTGATGTCAGG
>NZ_KV800712.1:84042-85108 GCF_001810285.1 Corynebacterium sp. HMSC071F07 | reverse complement strand
GGCACAGACGTCTTTTACGAAGCCGCCCAAGCTACGCAGCCATCCAAGAAGTCGAGTCATGGGTAAAACAGTAGTGGGCCAATCTTTGGATGTGGAATCGCGGTGGCTGAATGTATGCTGTGTCGATCGCGACAATTTGCCGTGAAAGGCCATGTCGAGCTGTACTTAGTGGCAAGACAGGGGAGATACTTAGATGCAATCACCTGCGCCTCCTTTTTGGTTGAGGCGCTTTAAGAATGTTTTGGAGTATCGAGTGGACGCAATTTCTAACCTTTTGTCCTACATGGACGCTGCGACCCTATTGGAATCATTTGGGCCATGGGTAATCGCCGGCATTGCCGTCGTTGTATTCATTGAGTCGGGCGTTTTGTTCCCGTTCCTGCCGGGTGACTCGCTGCTGGTTACAGCGGCGATCTTGCGCGACCAGCTGCACGTGAATATCTGGACGCTTCTCGGCGTGGGGATCGTGGCTGCAGTGCTGGGCGATCAAGTTGGTTACTACCTGGGCCATCGCTTCGGCCGCCGCCTATTCAAAGATGATGCACGCATCTTGAAGACTGAGCACCTCGTCGCGGCAGAAGAATTCTTTGCCAAGCATGGCCCGGTTGCGCTTGTGCTCGGCCGCTTCGTACCGATTGTTCGTACCTACATCCCGGTTGCCGCTGGTACAGCGAAGATGCCTTATAAGAACTTCGTGGGGTGGAATATCTCTGGCGCCATCGCGTGGGTGGTGTCGATGAATCTGGTGGGCGTCTTCCTGGGCAATATTCCGGGTATCGCGGACTCGATTGAGAAGATCATGTTGCTCATCATCTTCCTTTCGGTACTGCCTATCATTATCAAGTACTTCATCGAACGCCGTAAAGCGAAAAAGCTTAAGGGTTCTGAGGCTGAGCCGGAGGCTGTAGTCTAGGCGGCTGCCTTGGCAGCGGCCGCGCTTCCGAGGCAAGCGAGAGTTGTGCGCCTTGTTTTAACATTTGGATAATTGCCCTCATCTTAGCTCGAGGCAGGGAGGGCAATAGATGCTACGGAAAAAGTCTCGCGACATCGTTCCTATCGATGTCGC
>NZ_KV800712.1:26164-83942 GCF_001810285.1 Corynebacterium sp. HMSC071F07 | reverse complement strand
GCGACATCGTTCCTATCGATGTCGCGAGACTTCACATTTGTGCCCGAGGGGGGACTTGAACCCCCACGTCCGTTAATAGGACACTAGCACCTCAAGCTAGCGCGTCTGCCATTCCGCCACCCGGGCTGGGTGTTTTCAGCCTCTCGGCTGGGCACTCGAATACTGTAGCGCGAAACGCGTAGATTAAACAAATCAGCAGGTAGTAGTGGAAAATGGCTTAGTTTTGAGGCCTTTAAAGCGCGTAAAAGTACATCGTTGTAAGTTGGCAGTTGCGCCTGCGGTATGGCGTGGGGGGCTGCCAATTGAGATGCCAGACTCATCGACAGCATAGTGTGGCCTCAGGTACAACTGAAATATGACTTCATATGCACAAGATTCCCGTTTTCCTGGCCACGATCCTTATGCGCCGCTAAAGGATCTGCCGAGCTTCGAGCTGACCTCCGCAGACATTGTAGAGGGCGAGGAGATCGCTGAGCGTTTCCGTGCTCCCTCTGATGTCTCTCCACAGCTGAAGTGGAGCGGCGCGCCTGAAGGCACGAAATCCTATGCGGTTACCTGCTTCGACCCAGACGCGCCTACGGCATCGGGTTTCTGGCACTGGGCGGCCTTTAACATCCCAGCCACCGTTACAGAACTTCCAACCGGCGCAGGTTCGGCTGAGGACCTAGGCATCGAAGGCGTGGTTAGCTTGCGCGGGGATTCCGGCAAGAAGACCTACTACGGCCCGAATCCGCCCGCAGAGCATGCCCCGCACCGTTACCTCTACGTAGTGCATGCGGTAGATGTGGAAAAGCTCGACATCGACCCAGAATCCACGCCGACTGTCCTAGGCTTTAATCTTCATTTCCACGCCCTGGGACGTGCGATCACTTGGGGTTGGTACGAGACCACCTAAGGCTCGTTAAAGACGTGTTAAAACGCCCGTCCCGCCACCTTGTAGGTTGAGGTGGTGGGACGGGCGTTTCGTGGTTTTGGCTTGGCAGCTTTCTACTTCCAAGGAAGGCCGGAGCCTACAGCCTCAGAGATGTTGCGAAGGCCGTGAGCCCGAATTTGCTCGGCGATGCCGCGGTGAATATCGCGAATCCAGTCCGGGCCGCCGTAAATCAGGCCCGTGTAGCCCTGCAGGAGGCTGGCTCCTGCAGCAATGCGCTCCCACGCCTGCTCCGGGGTTTCGATGCCACCAACGGAGATGAGCACGAGCTTGTCACCCACCCGCGCGTGGAGGCGGTGGAGGACCTCCAAGGAGCGCGCCGCAACCGGTGCGCCCGAAATGCCACCAGCGCCCATTGCAGCAACCTCGTCGGCGGGGGTCTTGAGTCCCTCACGTGAAATAGTGGTGTTGGTGGCCACGATGCCCGCAAGGCCCAGCTCGACCGCCATATCGGCAACTGCGTCAACGTCCTCGTCAGAGAGATCTGGAGCGATCTTGACCAGGACTGGAGAGCTGGTGGATTCCTGCACAGCAGCCATGATCGGACGCAGGGACTCAACGGCTTGGAGGTCACGCAAGCCCGGGGTGTTTGGCGAGGAGACGTTAACTACGAGGTAGTCAGCCAGGTCGCCCAAAACCGAAGCTGACTGGCGGTAGTCCTGGACCGCTTCTTCGGCAGGGGTGACTTTAGTCTTGCCAATGTTGATGCCGATGACGTCGGAAGTCCGACGTGCCCGCAGGTTGCGGGCTGCAGCGGCTGCGCCCTCGTTGTTAAAGCCCATGCGGTTTAAGATTGCGCGATCCGCCTTCAAGCGGAAAAGGCGTGGGGCAGGGTTTCCCGGTTGCGCCTTTGCCGTGACGGTGCCCAGTTCTGCATAGCCAAAGCCAACAGCAGACCAAGTATCGGCGGCTGCGGCATTCTTATCAAAACCAGCTGCAAGTCCCAGCGGACGCGGGAACTTTACACCGAATACCTCTTGCTCCAGTACTGAATCATTGACTGGCACCACCTTGTGTAGACCGCGGTGCAGCAGGGGTGCTTTCTGCAAGCCGGATAAAGCACCCATCATAATGAGGTGAATGCGCTCGGGCGCGAGCTTAAACATGCCTTTGAGCGCTAATTGATAGGCGGCTTTGCGCAGTGCGTCGACGCGAGTTTCTTGCATGGTTTTAAAGGGCCCTTACTTCAGATTCGGTTCGGAAATAAACTGGATGCCGCTGCCACTCGCAGAGGCGGTGACCACGGTGGCGTCGTCAAGCACGGCGATATTTTGAGCATCTGCGACCGTGTCAACACTACCTTTATTCTCAGGCACGCCGGAGACGATGGAAAAGGCATGTGCCTTGCCGTTGTCGGTGGTCGTAACCCATGCCAGCTGGCGCTGTGGGTCCCATGCCACGCCCCATGGCGAGCCGTCGACGTTGCCGTATTGGTGCAGGCGGATTACGTCGTCGGCGGTATATACCGCAAGACGCTCGCCAGAGGTATCGGAGGCGAGGACGAGGGCACCGCCACCAACAGAGATCTGGCCTATGCCTTGGCCTGCGCGAAGGCGGCCGCCGGCGCGATCGTTTTGCCAATCGATGTTCTGGATCGTGGAATCAGCGCGCAGGATGCGCACGACGTTGTCGGCACCGGCGTCGTTAGGCACAGCTAGGAGCTGATCGGAGCCTTCCTCGACCTCAATGTCGCGGTCGCGCTTGCCGTCCTCATAGATGCCAACCGTGCGCGAGTCCTTGGAGCCTGCGAAGATCTCGCCGCTAGAAAGTTGCGTGGCGACGGTGACCGGAGCTTCTTCTTCCATGGCTACCTCGGTCGGGGCATCGGGCTTGGTTGGGTCAATGAGATAGACCTTATCGCCGCAGGCAAGTACGAAGCCCTGCTGGGAGGCGTTCAAATCGCCGCACTTTTCGTCGATGTCGATCTTCTTTGCGTCGCCGCCGAGGAACTCGCTCTGCTGGCCGACGTAAAGTGCGTCCTTGGTGCGGACGGCGATGGTGTTGCCGTGGGCCGCGAGGTCCGTTACCTTCTCCTCAAATTTCGCGACCTTGCCTGCAGGCTTTGCCCCATCGTTGGAGGCAGGAGCAGGCGTGGCGTTTACCTTCAGAGCTGAATCTGGATAGCCGCCAACGCCTACCTCCGGCTGGCATGCACTAAGTGCTAGGGCGCTTGCAAAAAGCGTCAGTGGCATCAATTTCTTTGTTCTGGCCAGTGGTTTCACGGTTGTTTATCCTAGCAGCCAGCGTGGGTAGATCCCGAAGCGCGCCAGACTATGTATGCTCACCCGAGTGAATACTGCAGCAGCAACAGACGCAATGTCCTGGCTTCAGGTCATCGTCCTATCCATTGTCCAAGGCCTCACCGAGTTTCTGCCAGTTAGCTCTTCCGGCCACCTGCGGATCGTCTCCGAGCTTTTTTGGGGTCAAGACGCTGGTGCATCCTTTACTGCCGTGATCCAGCTTGGTACGGAAGCAGCCGTATTGGTCTACTTCGCCGGAATGATTTGGCAGATCCTTAAAGGCTGGTTTGCTGGACTTTTCAACAAGGAAAAACGGGGTCAAGACTATCGAATGGGATGGATGGTCATTGTCGGTTCCATTCCGATCGGCATCCTGGGCGTGCTGGGCAAGGATTTCATCCGTGACAATCTGCGCAACCTGTGGATTACGGCTGCGATGCTCATCCTTTTCTCTTTTGTCTTCATCACGGCTGAGCGCACCGGAAAAAAGGAGCGCGGCTTCGAAGAATTGAACATGAAGGACGCCATCGTCATGGGTCTATGCCAGTGCTTGGCGCTGGTGCCTGGCGTTTCCCGTTCCGGCGGTACCATCTCTGGAGGTCTCTTCTTGGGCCTCGACCGCGAGGTGGCAACTCGATTTAGCTTCTTGCTCGCAATCCCAGCCGTGTTGGCTTCCGGGCTGTTTTCTTTGGGGGATGCCTTCGGCCCGACTGTCGGCCAGTCCGCAACCGGCGCGCAATTGCTAGTGGGCACCCTTATCGCCTTTGCGATTGGCTATGCCTCCATTGCATGGCTACTGAAATTCGTGGGCAACCATTCCTTCGAATGGTTTGCCGCATACCGCATCCCAGTGGGCATTATCATCATGGCGCTCATCGCTTTCGGCTACCTTCAGCCATAGGCCGGTTTTCTCATAACTGGCTATTAGCCCTGCCTGATGCCTAATGCTGTACAAAGTGCATTAGGCATGAAAAGGGCGCTACGATAGACCGCATGCATTCTTGGCCTGAACCCCATGTTGAATTAGTTCCAGGGAAACCCCACGCACTCCGCCTCTACGACTCCGCGGATCAGCAGATCCAGAAGGTAGAGGTAACGGGGGACACCGCCACCATGTACGTGTGCGGTATTACTCCCTATGATTCGACCCACCTGGGCCACGCGGCAACATATTTGACCTTTGACCTGGCCTATCGCCAGCTCCTGGATAACGGCTACAAGGTTCATTACGTCCAAAACATCACGGATGTGGATGACCCGCTCTTTGAGCGTGCAGAGCGCGACGGCGTCGATTGGCGTGAGCTCGGCACCTCCCAGATTGATCTTTTCCGCTCCGATATGGAGCTGCTTTCTGTTTTGCCACCCCAGGATTACGTGGGCGCGATGGAAGCCATCGATGAGGTCACCGAGATGGTGGGCAAGCTTCTCGATGCCGGCGCCGCCTACATCGTTGACGACCCCGAATCCCCCGACGTCTATGCGTCCATCGAAGCCACGGAAGCCTTTGGCTACGAGTCCAACTACTCCGCAGCGGAGATGGAGGAGTTCTTCGCCGAACGCGGTGGGGACCCTGAGCGTCCAGGAAAGCGCAACCCGCTGGATGCCTTGATTTGGCGCGCTCACCGTGAAGGCGAGCCGGCATGGGATTCTCCATTTGGCCCGGGCCGACCTGGTTGGCACATTGAGTGTTCTGCTATCGCCACCAATCGCCTGGGCGCCTCGTTTGATATCCAGGGCGGCGGAAGCGATCTTAAGTTCCCACACCACGAGTTCTCAGCAGCGCATGCGGAGGCAGCCTTGGGTGTGGAGCGTATGGCGCAGGTTTACGTGCACACCGGCATGATTGGCCTCGACGGCGTCAAGATGTCGAAGTCTCTGGGCAACCTCGTTTTCGTACACAAGCTGGTTGAAGCGGGCGTTGATCCCTCCGCCATTCGCCTGGGCGTCTTCGCAGGCCACTATCGCAGCGAGCGCGATTGGTCCGATGAGGTTCTGCACGCGGCCAACGAACGCCTGGCAAACTGGCGTAAGGCACTGGAGAATCCGGGCAGCGTAGATGCCGCACAGGCGCTTGTCGACGCAGTGCGTCTCGCGCTTTCCAATGACCTGGATACGCCGGCAGCTTTGCAGGCCGTCGACGAGTGGGCAGCGGGCGAGCGCGGCGCAGATGACGAGCAGGCGGCCGAATTGCTGCGCACCGCTTTTTATTCGCTACTTGGCGTGCGCGTTTAAGAAATATCAGGCAGAATTCACTTCATGAGCATTCGCGCAGACTTTCAGCCCATCGTCGATGAGTTCATCAGCAATCTCGAATCCTTTGCCACTGGCAGCTACCTCAAAGAAGAAGAGAAAGAATTCTGGGAGGCGCCCTTCGACGCCGGCGTTCTTCCAGAGCTGCGTTCCATTGTGGAAAAGCTTCTCGACGATCTTGATGCACTCCCTGATGATCCAGACGGGCAATCTCTTGCCGCGAGCGTAAACAAGTCAGTCGAGAAGCTGGCTGCGTTCAACCGCAAGAACGCAGATGCAGTTTTGGAGCCGGAGGAAAAAGAAGAGCTCTCTGAGCTTATCTACAATGCCTCCGCAGCCACCGGCGCCGATGACGAAGCCTTGGCACAACTGCCTGAGCTCGACTTCTAAACGTAACCCCTTATCTTTTGATGAGCTCATCTTTCGAATCTGCAGGTTCCGCATCCAGTCAATCCATACCCAAACGGCCCGCAGCCATCTTTTGGGACATGGACGGCACGCTGACCAACTCTGAGCCCTTGTGGGCCCAAGCCACATTGCATCTGTCTAGCCTTATGGGCCATGCAATGACCCCGAAGGAGCGGCTTGCTACGGTTGGCGGCACTTTTGAAAAGACTCTTTCAGTCTGCGCTGAGTTGGCTGGAGTCGAGCTTATGCCCGGTGACTATCAGCGTTACCAGGAGGTTACTTTTGACTACGTCAAAAATCTCTTCCACGGCAACCTAGAAATCTTCCCAGGTATCCCGGAGCTTCTGCGCGAACTGCATGCGGATGGTATGCCGATGATGGTCACCACGAATACGGAGCGCTATGTCGCTTCTTCGGCCATTCCGGAGATAGGCGAAGAATTCTTCGTCGATACAATCTGCGGTGACGAAGTACCAGCCGGAAAGCCTGCACCCGATATGTACTTGGAGGCAGCACGTCGCCTCGATCTTCATCCCGCTGATTGCTTGGTCTTTGAGGATTCCGCTGCGGGCATGCGTGCGGCTGTCGACGCCGGCTGCCACGTCATTGGCCTACCAGAGGATGACAGGGTAGAGGTTCCAGCGGAAGTAACCGAAATTTCTACGCTACGGCCTGCGCGTCACTTAGACGGCGTTAACGCGGCCGATGTCTATGCGTGGTTTGGCGAGATGAGCTCTAATTCGTCCAAATCTATTTAGTTATCGATTTTAGCCCTCGGAGCCAAGTTTCTATGCAACAATAGAATCCGTGAAGAATTTCGAGTCCCTTTTTGCAGAACTGTCCGAGAAGGTTCAGGCCCGTGCAGCGGGCTCTGGAACCGTGGCTGCATTCGATAAGGGCGCTCATCATCTTGGCAAGAAGATCATCGAGGAAGCCGGTGAGGTCTGGATTGCTGCCGAGTATCAATCCGACGAAGAGCTCGCCGAGGAAATGTCCCAACTTATTTACTGGCTACAGGTCATGATGCTAAAGCGGGGGCTTAGGCCAGAAGATATCTACAAGTATCTCTAAAGGGAAGGAGCCTTAAGATGATTAAAGTTGCCGTTCCCAACAAGGGATCATTGTCCGAGGCTGCCCTTAGCATCTTGGCAGAAGCCGGCTACAAAGGCCGCGGGCACTCCAAGGCACTCAACATCGTTGACGAGGCTAACGGCGTCGAGTTTTTCTTTTTGCGCCCCAAAGACATCGCCATCTACGTCGCCCAAGGCGTCTTGGACTTAGGCATAACTGGTCGCGATCTCGCGCGTGACTCCCGCGCATCATTCAACGAGGTTTTAGATTTAGGCTTTGGCGCATCCACTTTCCGCTACGCCGCCCGCCAGGGTGAAGACTGGACCATTGAAAAGCTGCAGGGCAAAAAGATCGCTACTTCTTATCCCAATCTCGTGCGCGCGGATCTGCGGCAGCGGGGGATTGAAGCTGAAGTTATCCGCCTCGATGGTGCGGTGGAAATTTCCATCCACTTAGGCGTTGCCGATGCGATCGCAGACGTGGTCTCTACCGGAGCGACGCTGCGTCAGCAGGGGCTTGCCCCGTTTGGGGAAGCCATCACCGAGTCCACGGCGGTCCTCATCAAGCGCGCCGGCGTGGGATTGAGCGATGAAGAGCAAGTAGTCCTCCAACGCATCCAGGGCATCCTAAATGCGCGTAACTATTTGATGCTCGATTACAACGTGCCCAAAGAAGACTTGGAGGCGGCTTCGGCAGTAACACCGGGGCTTACCGGGCCCACGGTTGCCCCTCTCGCAAGGGACAATTGGGTAGCGGTGCGCGCGATGGTCCCACGGCAGGATGCGAATCGAATTATGGACCACCTTTCGGCGTTGGGAGCGGAAGCTATCCTGGCATCAGAGCTACGCATCGCCCGCTTTTAGGGGTAAATTTTAGAGATCTTGCGCAGATTGAACGCCGGAATGCCTGCTCTAGCTACGATGGGCCTTGAGTTTACTCAAACAACTATCGTTCGAAATGCTCGCGGATTTTTCAGCGAGTATTGACCACTTAAGGAGTCCCGCCAAATGGCTAAGACCACTAAGAAGGATGCAGAAATCGACGCTAAGCAGGAGGGCGTAAAACCTTCTGCTAACGAGGCCAAGGACGCTGCCAAGGCTAAGAAGTCTTCTTCTAAGAAGTCTCGCACCGAGACCGACCTTCTCGGCTCCATGGAGATCCCGAATGACGCGTACTACGGTGTCCACACCCTGCGCGCCATCGACAACTTCCAGATCTCCTACGTCACTATCAACACCATTCCAGACTTCATCCGCGGCATGGTGATGGTCAAGAAGGCCACCGCAATGGCCAACCGTCGTCTGCACGTTCTGCCTAAGCAGAAGGCAGAGGCAATCATCTGGGCATGTGACCAGATCCTGGACGAGGGTCGCTGCATGGACCAATTCCCGCTCGACGTCTTCCAGGGCGGCGCGGGCACCTCGCTAAATATGAACACCAACGAGGTTGTTGCCAACCTCGCTCTTGAGTACCTCGGCGAGGAAAAGGGCGCATACGACATCATCAACCCGAACGATGATGTCAACATGTCCCAGTCCACCAACGACGCATACCCAACCGGTTTCCGCTTGGGTCTGTACTACTCCCTGGACACCCTGATCGAGCGCATCGATTCCCTGCAGAACGCTTTCCACGACAAGGGCAACGAGTTCCAGGACATCCTGAAGATGGGCCGCACCCAGCTGCAGGACGCTGTTCCTATGACCCTGGGTGACGAGTTCAAGGCATTCGCTCATAACCTGGCTGAGGAGCAGGCGGTACTGCGCGACGCTCAGAAGCGCCTGCTGGAGATCAACCTTGGTGCCACCGCAATCGGTACCGGCGTTAACACCCCAGCTGGCTACCGCCACCAGGTCACCGCAGCCCTATCCGAGGTCACTGGCCTGGAGATCAAGACCGCTCGCGACCTCATCGAAGCAACCTCCGACTGCGGCGCATACGTTCTGCTGCACTCCGTCATCAAGCGCACCGCTATGAAGTTGGCCAAGATCTGTAACGATCTGCGCCTGCTGGCTTCCGGCCCACGCGCTGGCCTGGGCGAGATCAACCTGCCTGCTCGCCAGGCTGGTTCCTCCATCATGCCGGGTAAGGTCAACCCGGTTATCCCAGAGGTTGTCAACCAGGTCTGCTTCAAGATCTTCGGCAATGACCACGTTGTCACCATGGCTGCTGAAGCTGGCCAGCTCCAGCTCAACGTCATGGAGCCGGTCATCGGTGAGGCACTGTTCCAGTCCATCCGTATCATGGGCAACGCTGTTGACACCCTGCGCGAGAAGTGCGTCACCGGCATCACCGCCAACGCTGATGTCTGCCGCGCATACGTTGAAAACTCCATCGGTATCGTCACCTACCTGAACCCGTTCATCGGTCACCACAACGGTGACGAAATCGCTAAGGAGTCCCTGAAGACCGGCAAGGGCGTCAAGGAACTCGTTCTGGAGAAGGGCCTTATGGACGAGGCAACCCTGTCCAAGGTTCTGTCCGTTGAGAACCTGATGCACCCAGAGTTCCGCGGCCAGCTCTACATCGACGAGGACTAAATCCGACCTAAACCTTTAATGGTTTCGCTGGGGGAGTATCAGCGCCTCCTGCGAGCTATTAAGTACGGATTTTAGGCCATGTGGTTTTACCACATGGCCTTTCGTCGTTTTGTTGTTGTGCAGGGATTTCTCTGGTTTTCAATCAACCAACCGTAATGCAAAAGGTTAATTTTGTGGGAACAAGCACAAACGGGCGTTTTAATTAACCAAAACCACATGATTTGGGGGACAATGGGGAGGACAGAGCATGGCTGACTCGTTTATTTTCGGCTGAGGAAGCCATTTAATTTTTCGACCTTGTGGAGATTCCCATGGCTGTAGTCCATATCCTCATTGTCCTCGCCGCGATTTACTTAGGTGCCCGCATTGGCTCAATCGGCATCGGTGTCGCTGGCGGTCTCGGCGTCCTTTTGCTGGGCCTAACAGGCGTGCCGGTTACCCGCGAAGATATCCCTTTCGACGTCATCGGCATCATCATGACCGTTATTGCCGCCATCGCCGCCATGCAGCGCGCGGGCGGTATGGACTACCTGGTCCAGGTGGCCGAGCGCTTCCTGCGTAAGAACCCGCGGCGCATCACCTACTATGCGCCGATCGTCACCTGGCTGATGACCGTTCTAGCAGGTACTGGCCACACCGCATTCTCTACGCTGCCCGTCATCGTCGAGGTAGCAAAGGAAGGCAAGGTCCGCCCATCGCGTCCGCTTTCCATCGCCGTGGTGTCCTCCCAGATGGCAATTTGTGCCTCGCCGATTTCCGCCGCCGTGGTCCTGCTGGCCTCGCTTCTGGAGCCAACCGGCATCGGTTACCTCCAGCTGCTCGGCGTTCTTATTCCAGCAACCTTCCTCAGCATCTTCCCGGCTGCTTGGCTAGCAAACCACGCGGGTAAGGAACTAGAAGACGATCCGGTCTATCAGGAGCGCCTCGCACAGGGCCTCGTCGCAATGCCGAAGGGACACACCGACCAAAGCACGCAAAAGGGCGCAAAGGCCTCCATCTACATCTTCCTGGCTGCCATCGTCATCGTCATGATTTGGGCAACGCTGACCTCGGAGCAGGTTGGCCTCATCTCCGAGCCGACCCTGCCACGCAACGAGGCCATCATGACGGTCATGCTTACCGCAGCAACACTCATCGTCATGATCACCAAGATTCCAGCCGCCGACATCCTCAACACCCCGGTATTCAAGTCCGGTATGTCTGCTTCCATGTGTGTTCTCGGCGTCGCCTGGCTGGGCACCACGCTCATCAACCACTACATGGACAACATCCAGACCATGGCGGGCGACGTCGTCAAGTCCGCTCCGTGGATGCTGGCCGTCGTTCTCTTCTTCGCCGCCGCACTGCTGTACTCCCAGGCTGCTACCACCAAGGCGCTGCTGCCGGCCGCGCTGGCCCTGGGCGCAAGCCCGCTGACCGCACTGGCCGCATTCCCAGCCGTTTCCGCTCTGTTCATCCTCCCGACCTACCCAACCTTGCTGGCCGCAGTTGAGATGGACGATACCGGCTCCACCCGCATCGGAAAGGCTGTGTTCAACCACCCATTCCTCATCCCAGGAACGGTCTCCATCGTGGTCGCTGTTCTGCTGAGCTACGCACTCGGTGCTGTCATCGCCTAGAGCCCGCGATTTGACAATTTAGCCGCCCACTGTCCTTTTCTCCGAAACAGGCAGATCGGGCGGCTTTTCTCTGTAGCATAAAGCCATGGCTACCCAACTCTCAGATGTCGAAATCGCACAGGCTCACAAACTGGAGCCAATTACCGATATTGCTTCTCGTGCGGGAATCCCGGAGGAAGCGCTCATTCCTTATGGCAACACCAAAGCCAAGGTTGATATCACGAAGCTCGAGGACCTTCCCACCAAAGGCAAGCTGGTGCTCGTCACTGGTGTTTCTCCAACACCGGCTGGTGAAGGCAAGTCCACCACGCTGATTGGTCTAACCGATGCTTTAGCACTACTGGGGCACAAGGCCATCGTCGCTTTGCGTGAGCCTTCCCAAGGTCCAGTCATGGGCATCAAGGGTGGTGCCGCCGGCGGCGGTTATTCCCAGATTGTCCCGATGGAGGATATCAACCTTCATTTCACCGGTGATTTCCATGCCATCGCAGCGGCCACCAACACCTTGGCTGCCATCATCGATAACCACATCCACCAAGGAAACCAGCTCGGCATCGACCCGCGCCGCGTGACCTGGCAGCGCTGCCTCGATGTCAATGACCGTGCGCTGCGCGGCGTCGTCACTGGCCTCGGCGGCCCGGCACACGGAGTGCCTGCGGAAACCGGATTCACCATCACCGCAGCTTCAGAGATCATGGCTATCTTGGGCCTGGCTACTGACCTCGAAGACCTTAAGAAACGCTTGGGTGATATTACCGTTGGCTATACCTTCGACCAAAAGCCAGTCACGGCACGCGAGCTTGATGCCGAGGGCACACTGACTGCTTTGATGCGCGACGCCCTCAACCCGAACCTAGTACAGACTCTGGGCGGCACCCCGGCATTCGTACACGGTGGACCTTTTGCCAACATTGCGCATGGCTGCAACACCTTGCTTGCAACACAGACTGCGATGAAGTTCGGCGACATTGTGCTCACCGAGGCTGGCTTTGGCGCCGACTTGGGCGGCGAGAAGTTCATGGATATCAAGGCTCGCTTTGGCGAGCTCGACGTCGCGGGTGCTGTGGTCGTTACCACCATCCGCTCCCAAAAGTACAACGGCGGCCAGGCCCGTGAGGACCTGACCACGGAAAACCTTGACGCACTGCGCAAGGGCATCGTCAACCTCGAGCGCCACGTTGAAAACATCCGCAAGTTTGGTCTGCAACCAGTAGTTGCGCTCAACTCCTTCTACAGCGATACCGAGGCCGAGCGCGAATTCATGCGGACCTGGGCCAAGGACTTTGGCGTCGCCCTGGCTGAGGCAGATGTCTGGGCAAAGGGCGGCGAAGGAGCCAAGGAGTTGGCAGAAACTCTCTTAGAAAACCTCTCCGAGGGTCAGGCACATCAGCTCTACGATCCAGCAGAGGGCGTGGAAAAGTCCATCGAAAAGATCGCCACCGAGGTCTACCGTGCAACCTCTATCGAGTACGGCCCGAAGGCCAAGAAGGACCTGCAGTACATCAAGGACAATGGCTGGGATAACTTCCCAGTGGTCATCTCAAAGACGCAGTACTCCTTCTCCGATAGCCCGGCTTCCTTGGGCGCTCCAGAGGGCCATACCCTCCACGTGCGCGAGCTGCTGCCGCGTACTGGTGCGGGCTTCATCGTGGTGCTGACTGGCGACGTCATGACCATGCCGGGTCTGCCGAAGAAGCCGGCGGCCAACAACATCGATGTTGCCGCCGATGGCACCATTTCCGGCCTGTTCTAGTTATCTGCGGCGGAGCCCGGCCAACCCGGATACTCGGGCGGGGTTCCGCCGAATTCAGGACAAAGCTCTTGGAAAGAGCACCAGCCGCAAAGCTTCGAGGTCTTCGGGCGGAAGAGACCTTCCTTACCGTCGCCCTCGATCTTTGCCCATAGCTCGCCTAGATCGCGCTCGAAGTACTCCAGCTCTTCGCGGGTTGGGGTAAGGAACATCGAGTCAATGACCTTGAGGTACATCAGGCGCAGCTGGGCGGGGATGACGCCTAGCATTCGCCAATAGACAAGCGCGTAGAAACGCATCTGGAACTGGGCGTCTTGGCTAAAGCGGGGGATTGGCTTCTTGCCGGTCTTATAGTCCACGACGCGGACCTCACCGGTTAGGGCAACGTCCACGCGGTCGATGAAGCCGCGGACCGGCACGCCGTTTGGCAAGACGGTATTGACGTACATCTCGCATTCTTTAGCATCGAAGCCCTGCGGGTTTTCCATCTGGAAATAGCCCTTGAGCAATTCGCGGGCCGCTACGAAGAAATCGAGGGTTTCTTCCTCGGGCACGAGCTCTTTAAGCTCGGCGTCGGCAGCGACCATTTTGGCCCATTCCGGCTTAATCATTTTCACTGCAGCGGGGTAGTCACGCTCTTCGCGCGGCAGCTTGTGGGTGTTTTCTAAAACTGCGTGGACCAGCGTTCCTTTTACTTGCGCTACGGTCTTCGGCTCGGGGAGCTTGTCAATTGCCCGAAAGCGGTAGAGAAGTGGGCACTGTTTATAGTCTGAGGCCCGAGAAGGCGAAAGCGCCAACGGGCGAGGTTTTCGTGCATCAGCCATGGTCCTTTTAGCTTAGCGCGGCGCAATTCATGGCAAAGTAGGAGGCATGAGTATTTCGGATGAGTTCCTTGATTTCATAGCCGCTTCTCCTTCTTCCTATCACGCGGCCCACGAGGTGGCGCGCCAGCTAGAAGAGGTGGGCTTTGTCCGCCAGGATGAGGCCGCGGAATGGTCAGCAGCCCCAGGCGGCCACTACATGATTCGCGGCGGCGCCATCATGGCTTGGTTCGTGCCGGAGGGCGCGGGCAAACACTCCGCGTTTAGGATCATCGGTTCTCATACAGATTCGCCGGGCCTTGTGCTCAAGCCGACCCCCGATTTTGATGCTGCGGGCTGGCAGCAGGTCGCGGTAGAAATTTACGGCGGCCCGTTGCTGCATACCTGGTTTGACCGTGAGCTGACCGTTGCCGGTCAGGTGGTAACGAAGGATGGCGTGCATCATTTGGTTAACACCGGCCCGATTCTGCGTCTTCCTTCGCTGGCTATCCACCTCTACCGCAAGGACGAGTTCAAGCCGGATCGCCAGCACAACATGCAGCCGGTGCTTTCCGTGGGCACTCCCGATGCCTCGGTATTGCGCGTGGTAGCGGAGTCCATCGGCGTGGCTCAGGATGAGATCTCTGCATTCAATCTCATTACTGCCGATGCCCAGCGGGGCGCCGTATTCGGCACCGGTGAGCGCTTCATCGCGGCCGGCCGCATGGATAATCTTTCTTCCGTGTTTGCCAGCCTCGTCGCAATGCGCAATGCCGCCCAGCAGAAGGACTATGGACACGAAGACATTTTGGTCATGGCTGCCTTCGACCACGAAGAGGTGGGCTCGGCTTCTCGTTTCGGTGCTGCCGGCCCGATTCTCGCCGATGTCCTGGGGCGCACTGGTCGCGCGCTGGGAGCCAACGAGGAGGAGCGGTATCAAATGTATGCGCGTTCTTGCTGCGTGTCGGCCGACGCCGCGCATTCGGTCCACCCTAATTACGCAGGCAAGCACGATCCCACGCATCACCCGATTATCGGTAAGGGCCCCGTCACCAAGATCAACGGCAATCAGCGCTACGCGTCCGACGCCACGACCGTCTCCCTGTGGGAGCGCGCATGCGAGCGAGCCAAGGTTCCTTTCCAGCGCTTCGTGGGCAACAACGACGTGCCCTGTGGCTCCACCATCGGTCCCATCACCGCGACCCGCTTAGGCATCGACACCGTCGACGTCGGCGTGCCGATGCTTTCTATGCACTCCGCACGCGAGATGGTCGGCGAACGTGACCAAGTATGGATGGCCAAGGCCATTGAGGCATACTTGTTAGGTTAATTAAACCTCCTTTAAATCCACGAGAAAGCATAGGAAGCACACACCATGCCTTATTCCGGACCTTTTCACTATGGCGATCGCGTCCAACTGACCGATGCTAAGCGCCGCCACTACACGGTGATACTTGAGGAAGGCGGCGAGTTTCACTCGCACAAGGGCATCATCCGCCACGACGAAATCGTCGGTCTGGATGAGGGCTCCGTGGTGCGCTCCACACTGGGCAGCGACTTCCTGCTCTTCCGCCACTTGATGGTGGACCACGTGCTTTCCATGCCGCGTGGCGCGGCGGTCATCTACCCGAAGGACTCCGCGCAGATCCTGGTCGAAGGCGATATTTTCATGGGCGCACGCGTCCTGGAGGCTGGCGCCGGCTCCGGTGCGTTGTCCATGACGCTGCTGCGCGCCGTTGGCCCGCAGGGACACGTCTTCTCTTACGAGGTGCGCGATGATCACCTGGAGTACGCCGTGGACAACGTCAAGGAATACTTCGGCGAGCAGCCTGAGTGGTGGACCCCGCGCTTGGGTGATTTGGCGGACGTCACCGTGGAAGAACTCGGCGGTCCGGTCGACCGCGTCATCCTCGACATGCTTGAGCCGTGGGAGCATTTGGAGAAGGTTCGCGACATCCTGATCCCTGGCGGCGTTTTCATGACCTACGTGGCTACCGTGCCGCAGCTGATGAAGGTCATGGAGGGGATCCGCGAGCTGAAGTGCTTTACCGAGCCGAAGGCCTGGGAGTCCCTCGTGCGTGAATGGAAGGTGGAAGGCCTTGCCACCCGTCCAGAGCACCGCATGAACGCGCACACTGCGTTCCTCATCTGGACGCGCCGCCTTGCCGACGGCGTGACTCCACCCCGCCCGCAGCGCCGCGCCCGCAAGTAGGTGCAAAAGAAACGAAGCGGAGCCAAAGAATCCGCGGGGAGATTTTAGGCCAACCTGACTTGTCGGCATGGTTCACGCGCTAGTGTGTAGCTATGACCGACGCAAGTCACACAGCCGCCCTCAAAAGGCAGATTGATCAGCTAGCCGAGCGCAACACCAAGCTCGCTTCGCTGCTGCAGGATTCCCGCAACAAGCTGCAGCAGATGTTGGCCGAGGTCAACGAACTATCAGAGCCTGCCTCAACCTATGGTGTATTCCTCGGATACTCAGGAAAGCCGCATGATTCCCGGCGCGACGCCGAGGTCTATACCAACGGCCGCCCCATGCGGGTTAAGGTCTCGCCCAACCTAGAGCCAGGCAGCCTTGAAGCCGGCCAACTCGTGCGTTTAGGCGAGGGCTTCGTCGTTGTAGAAGCTTGTGGTCACCCGCAAACGGGAAGCCTTGCCACCGTGCAAGAGACTTTAGGCACCACCCGCGTCATCATTGCGAACTCCTCCGGCGAGGAGCAGGTTGTGCTTTTGGCCGCCCGTCTTCGCGAGGGCATTCGCGCTGGCGACACAGTCCTTGTCGATGGCAAGGCAGGTGTCGCGCTCGAAAAGATTGAAAAGTCCGAGGTGGCACAGCTTTCGTTGGAGGAGGTCCCAGAGCTTAGCTACGACGACATCGGCGGTCTGGATGCTCAGATCTCCCAAATCCGCGATTCGGTCGAGCTGCCTTTCCTGCATCCGGATCTTTATCGGCAATATGACTTGGAGCCGCCGAAGGGTGTGCTGCTTTATGGCCCGCCGGGCTGTGGCAAGACCTTGATTGCTAAGGCCGTTGCCAATTCGCTCGCTACGAAGATGGGTAGTGGCGGCCCGAGCTTCTTTTTGAACGTCAAGGGCCCTGAACTCTTAAACAAGTACGTGGGTGAGACCGAGCGCCGCATTCGCCTTATCTTTGAACGCGCTCGCGAACTCGCAGCCCAGGATTCGCGCCGCCCGGTCATCGTTTTCTTTGACGAGATGGAATCCATCTTCCGTACCCGTGGTTCCGGAGTTTCCTCAGACATGGAGACAACGGTGGTTCCGCAGCTGCTGACGGAGCTCGATGGCGTCGAAAAGCTGGGCAACGTCATCGTCATCGGCGCCCCCAACCGTGAGGAGCTCATCGATCCCGCCATCATGCGCCCGGGCCGACTCGACATCAAGATTCGCGTCAATCGCCCCAGCAAGCAAGGCGCCCGCGAGATCTTTAGCCGGCATCTGGGTCAGAAGGTGCCGCACCAGGCGGACCTCGAGGGGCTGATTGATTCTGCAGTCGAAGAGCTCTATTCGGAGCGACCCTTCGTACGTCTGCATTACCGCAATGATGAGCCACGGACGTTGTTCTACCGCGACTTTGTCTCCGGCGCGATGATTGCCAACATCGTAGCGCGTGCAAAGAAGCTTGCGATCAAGGACGCGCTTGCTGATAGCGACATAAGCACGCACGGTATTACTTCGGAACACTTACGCCAGGCCATTGCCGCGGAGCAGGCGGAGTCAGAATACGTACCAACCTCGGCTAGCCCTGAGGAGTGGACCAAGATTGTTGCCGGCACCCAAGCTGGCGCAGAAGTAACCCGAGTCGAGCTAATGGGCTTTAGGAGTACCTCATGGCACGCGTCCTAGGAACAGAAACTGAGTACGGGATTTCCCCTCCCACGAGTCCGGAGTTTTCGCCCATTGTCACCTCGACCCATGCCGTGGTGGCTTATGCGGCGCTTCATACTTTGGCGCGTTCGCGCTGGGACTTCCGCGAGGAACATCCGCTGCGTGACTCCCGCGGTTTTGATTTGAAGCGCTATCAAACCGTTCCTGTGGTTGATCCAAATGCAATCGGCGTGGCCAATGTGGTGACCGCAAACGGTGCGCGCTTCTACGTCGATCACGCGCACCCGGAGTATTCCTCCCCGGAATGCACGAATGCTTGGGACGCCATGCTTTACGACGCCGCCGGTGACGTAGTTTTGCGACAAGCCGCCGAAGCGGTAGCGCGCCTATCCGCGCAGGGCACATCTGTGCTGGCGAATCATGATCCGTGCCCGCCACTGAAGTTCTACAAGAACAATGTGGATGGCAAAGGCGCATCCTACGGTTCGCACGAAAATTACCAGTACCGGCGCTCTACCGAGTTTTCCGCGATTGCCGCGGGCCTCATCCCGTTCTTCGTGGCACGTCAGGTGGTGGTTGGCGCTGGCCGCGTTGGCCTTGGCCAAGAAGGTGAAGAGCCAGGATTTCAGATCTCCCAGCGGGCTGACTACATCGAGCAGGAAGTCTCGCTGGAGACAACGCTCAACCGCGGCATCATCAACACTCGCGACGAGCCGCACGCGGTAGCTGAGGACTTTGGCCGCCTACACGTCATCATTGGCGATGCCAACATGTCACAGACAGCAAACCTGTTAAAGCTTGGCATGACCTCCTTGGTGCTTGATGCCATTGAAGCGGGCGTCGATTTCAGCGACCTACAGCTCCGCGATGCGGTGGCCGAGGTTTCCTTGGTTAGCCGAGACCTCAAGCTACAGCACAAGCTGAAGCTCAAGGACGGACGCGAGCTCACAGCACTTGAATTGCTAGCTGAATATCGCAAGCGGGTCACTCCGACGAACGACGTGGATGAGAAGGTCCTGGCGGCGTGGGACGAGGTCGCCGGCCTGCTCGCGGCAGAGCCGCTTTCCGCAGCACATCTGGTGGACTGGGTAGCCAAATACCAGTTGCTCAAGGGATACATGGATCGCGGCGTAGCCATCGATGATCCCAAGCTGGCTCTTATCGATCTCCAATACACTGACGTCGATCCCGCCAAATCGCTTTACCATGCGCTGGTGCGAAAGGGGCGCATGCGCGTGCTCGTCAGTGAGGAGGAGATTGACAGGGCAGCCCAAAACCCGCCGCGGGATACGCGTGCGTTCTTCCGCGGTCAAGTCATAGAAAAGTACGGTGAGGCAGTCGTTGCCGCCAGCTGGCAGTCTGTCTCCCTGCGCAGTGGTTCCGGTATCGCGACCGTCACTCTCGATGACACGCTAGAGCTAGGCGCAGCTGATGCTGCGGAGCTCATCGAGCGGGCTGACGACGTCGAAACACTACTCGTTGAGCTCGATAAGGCCGGGGTAGCAATTCGGCGCAGTTAGCGCGAAGTATCCATAAGAAGCAATTCACCGAAAAGATAGAAAGATAGTAGGAAAGAAAGAAGGTTTAGAGACAATGAGCGGAAACCAATCCCAGGTAAACGCCGGCAACGGCGGTAGCAACGGTGACGAGGCCGCGGAGTTCTCCGCGGGCCAGGTGAGCATCAATAGCGCGGGCACGGATGATCTGCTTGATGAGATCGACGGCTTGCTTGAAAACAACGCTGAAGAATTCGTACGCGCATATGTGCAAAAGGGCGGCGAATAAACGTGAGCGAGGCGCACACGGATCACGTTTATGCCCGCCGCATCATGGGCATCGAGACCGAATATGGCGTGACCTCACGGGCTGATGGCGATCAGCGCGCGCTGACTCCGGATGAGGTGGCGCGCATCCTGTTCCGGCCCGTCGTGGAGCAATATTCTTCCTCGAATATCTTTAGCCCAAATGCCTCAAGGCTCTACCTTGATGTGGGCTCGCATCCGGAGATCGCCACCGCCGAGTGCGATAGCCTCACCCAGCTCATCAACTATGAGCGCGCGGGTGACCGCATCGTAGACGAGCTAGCCCGCAAAGCTGAAGAGACGATGGCTGCCGAAAATCGCCCAGCTTCCGTCTACTTGTTTAAAAATAACGTCGACTCAGCAGGCAACTCTTATGGCTGCCACGAGAACTACCTCATTAGCCGTCACGCGGTGCTCAAAGACTTAGGCCTGGCCTTGCTCCCTTTCATGATCACCCGCCAACTCATCTGCGGCGCCGGCAAGATTCAACCGGCTAAGGCAGACGAGCCTGCTCGCTTTTTGCTTTCCCAACGCGCGGATCAGGTCTGGGAGGGCGTGTCCTCGGCCACGACTCGTTCGCGGCCTATCATCAACACCCGTGACGAGCCGCATGGTGACTCTAAACGCTTCCGCCGCATGCACGTCATCGTCGGCGATTCCAACATGTCGGAGACCACGCTGGCGTTGAAGATCGGTTCAACGTTGTTGATGCTGGAAATGCTAGAGGCAGGCTTCGACGTACCGCGTTTCGATGTCGTTGATCCGATTCATCGCATCCGTGACATCGCCCGCGATACCACTGGCCGTACCGAATTAGGGTTGAAGGACGGCTCGACCATCACAGCATTGGAAGTGCAGTACGCCCTTTGCGAAGCCGCCCAACGTTGGCTGGAGGAACGCCCGGATGAGGGCACTCCGAATGCCGAGATGCGCAAGGTAGTAGACCTCTGGCAGCGCACGCTGCATGCCATTGACACCCAAGATTTCAGCGGCGTCGACCGCGAGATCGATTGGGTAATCAAGCGCAGCCTTCTGGATCGCTATCGTGAGCGCCTTGGTGGCGATTGGGCCCACCCCAAGCTGGCGCAGATTGACTTGACCTATCACGATACTCGCCCTGGCCGCGGCCTGTTTAACGTGCTGGAAGCGCGCAAGATGGTTGAGCGTTGGACCACCGACGCGGCAATCGCGGCCTGCGTCGATACTCCGCCGCAGACTACGCGTGCGCGCCTGCGCGGAGAATTCCTGCAGACGGCGCGCCGCTTGGGCGCCAACGTCACCGTGGACTGGACGCGTCTGAAGGTAAACCGACCTGAACCGCACACCGAGGAGTTCTCAGACCCGTTTGTCTTCGAGGATGCCAGGCTGCAAGCGTTGTTAGACTACATGGAGCACAACGCATAAATTCACCTATTGCCTTTAAGGAGCACACGGGCCTATGGCGAAGCCTCAACCAGGCAAACGCGACCCCGCCGTTGAAAGGTTGACCAATCTTTCTTTTGCGCTGCAGGGCGCAGCCCACGGCGGCGGCAGTCCCGATCGCAGCGCGGCCTGGATCCGCAAGAACGTGGAAGGCTACCAAGATCGCGGAGACGAGGCCTTTCTAAAACAGCTTGCGCGCGACGTCGTCACGCTCCAGCGCGCAGGCGTGCCAGTGGTCCATACCAGTGGTGAATTTGGCTCGACCTATCGTCTTAACCAGGAGGAGTACCAACTTCCTCCGGTCCACTTCACCCCAGAGGAAGCGATGGTGTTGGGCGTAGCCGGCGGCATCGGCAAGCCGGGCGGACTCAGCGATTTCACGCTGTCTGCTTGGACCAAGATTGCCGCCTCGGGCGCCTCAAGGGATCTCAGCGGCGCGCCGGTCTACGTTGCGGTAAACGACATCACCCGCATTAGCCCTGAGTTAACCACCGCAGTGCTGACGGCCGTGCGTAAGGGGCTGCGTATCAGCTTCGACTACTACGCGCGGCCTTCCGCGCCGGCAGTCCGGCGCACTATGGATCCGTGGGGATTGGTCAACCATGACAGCCGCGTTTACCTCGTGGGCTGGGACGTCGACAGACAAGCCCCTCGCGTATTTCGCGCCACTCGCATCGATAATGTGAAACGTTCCCGGCAGGAGGCAACCCACCTTGTTGCCCCCAAGCCACTGCAAGAGCTGGTGATAGACACGCTTAAGCGCGGTCAGCGCGTCGATGCGCTGGTGGCGATCCCTGAAGGCGGTGCCCGGGAGCTAGAAACAGCAGGGGTACGACGCGATGATGGAATCGTGGAGATGCGCGGCGTGGATAAGGATTGGCTCGTGCGAATAGCAGCAAGTTATGCGCCCGAGGGGGAGGTTAAGGAACCTGCAGACGTACGCGAGGCAATAATTAAGCTGCTGAGTGCGCCACTCGGCGTCACAGATGAGGCCGCACTGGAAGGAGGGGAGTAGCCATGGCTGATGGTTCGCAAAAGTTGCAAGCGCTAGTACGCTCTTTAAACCTGATCCCGTACTTTCGCAATCACCCGGGCCAAACCCCGATGGAAGCCGCCACCGACCTTGGTATGACGCCGGCGGAGCTTAAAGACGCGGTCGATCGCCTTTTTTGCTCAGGCGTGGGCCGTCACACTGAAGACCTGATCGACCTGTCCTTCGATTATCGCGACGGCATCCAAATCTACAATGACCAAGGCTTAACGCAGGCGCTGCGGCTTACTCCGACGGAAGCCGGTGCGCTTTTGCTCACCCTCGAAAGCCTCGAGGCCATGCCTGGGCTCATCGATACCGAGGCCGTTAAGTCAGCAGCCGCAAAGCTGCGGGAGATCATGGATGAAAAGACAGCAGCTATCTATGACTCTCTCGCGGATACCGATCCACATGAGTCTCAAGTCCAGGCCACGCTAGCAAGCGCCGTCGATAAGCGGCACCGCGTGCGCTTCAAATACTGGTCCGCCTCCAGCAACCAGGAAAAAGAACGCACCGTGGATCCTGCGCGCATCTTTATCTATGAATCCGAGCCATACCTCGTTGCGTGGGAGGAATCGCTAAAAGCGCATCGCACCTTTCGCTTGGACCGCATTCAGGAGGTCGAGACGCTTGCTGAAAAGGCCTACCCCCACCTGCGGGAGCTTGACTTCGATCCCGAGCAGCCCTTTGCCATGCGACACGCCAAGAAGGCGACATTAGAGATTCACCCAGAATTCACATGGTTAGCAGAACAGCACGACATCGACTTGGGCGAGACGTTAAAAAATGGCTACGTAGCTGCAACGATGCCGATCGGTTCGGAGGAGTGGTTTATTCGTTTCGCGTTAAGCCAAGCTGATAGAGTGCGGGTCACCAGCCCGGATTCCCTCGTGAAGGCGATTACAGATCGCCGTCTAGCGGCACTGGACGGTTATACTAAATAGCCGTTCGTAAGTTCAGAAGGCGGTTGCTTTTTAAAACTGCCGCCCCACACCAATAATCTGAAGAGAAAGAGGAACCCATGAGCCTGGGACCTTGGGAAATTCTAGCTATTCTGCTTGTCGTTTTGCTTCTGTTCGGCGCTACCAAGCTGCCGGAGCTGGCTCGTTCGATGGGCCGCTCCATGCGCATCTTCAAGTCTGAAGTAAACGAGATGCACCAGGAAAACCAGCCAAAGCAGGAGCCAAACCAGATTTCTGCCGCTAAGCAGTCCGACGAGGAGTTCTGGAACGGTACCTCTTCGCAGCCAGGCCAGGCCCAGCCAAACGGCGGCAACGCTAACTAATCACTAGGCCTAGCAACCACGGCGAACTCCAGCCTCAGCTGAGGTTCGGTGTTCGCCTTTTTATGTGAAAGCATCCTTTTAAACAATGCCGAAGAATTCTCCTGCGAAAGCCGCGAAGCCCGCGAGCGCACTTGCGCGTTTGCGCGCGCAACGCAAGGCAAAAAAGAACCCGTTGGGGGAGATGACGCTCGTCCAGCACCTGCAAGAGTTGCGCCGCCGCATTGTCATCTCCTTGCTTGCGCTGGTGGTAGGAACCATCGTCGGTTTCATTTGGTATCAACAGGCACCGTTTAACATGCCACCGCTCGGTGAGATTCTGCGCGGACCTTATTGTTCGCTTCCGGAAGAAAAGCGCGTGTCCTTTACCGCGGACGGAGAGTGCCGCCTTTTGGCAACCACTCCGTTCGAGATGCTGATGCTGCGAGTTAAGGTGGGCGCCCTAGCGGGTGCCGTGCTGTCTTCGCCGGTGTGGCTCTACCAAATCTGGGCCTTCATTGTTCCTGGCCTGCATAAGAATGAGCGCCGCTTTACTTTTAGCTTCGTCGCTATCGCGGTGATTCTTTTCGTTGCCGGTGCAGTTCTTGCTTACTTCATTCTGTCGGTTGGCCTTGAATTCCTCATGGGCATTGGTGAGGAATTCCAGACCGCAGCGTTGACTGGTGGGGACTATTATCGTTTCTTGCTCGGTTTGCTCATTATCTTCGGTGTCAGCTTCGAAATCCCGTTGCTCGTTGTTGCTTTGAACCTGTTGGGCATCCTGCGGTACGAGCACGTTAAGGACAAGCGCCGCATCATCATCGTGTTGATTATGATTTTTGCCGCGTTTATGACGCCTGGCCAGGATCCGTTCTCGATGCTGGTGCTCGCTGGCTCGCTGTGCTTGCTCGTAGAGCTTGCATTCCAGTTCTGCCGCATCAACGATAGGCGCCGCAAACGCGAACGCCCCGAGTGGTTGGACTTGGACGAAGAGACAGCCTCACCGCTTAATACCCAAGCCAGCGGCATTGGCGGCGCCTCCGCAGTCTCGGCTCCGACCCCGATTGCCGCACCGCAGCAAACCCGTCCCACGCAGGCTTCACAGCCATCAATTCCCAACTCTCAGTCGGCACCGAACAATAACGCGAGCTTCTTCGACGATGTGTTGTAGCAACAGGTAGCCTTGGTGCTTATGACTTCCATGCACCTGGATACCTTTCGCGCAGAACTTAGCCACCCCCTCGATGACTTCCAGGTGGAAGGTTGCCGTGCGGTTGAAGATGACCACGGCGTGCTGGTCTGCGCGCCTACTGGCGCGGGTAAGACCATCGTCGGTGAGTTTGCAGTTTCCCTGGCGCTTTCGCGCGGCACTCGCTGTTTCTACCCCACGCCGATTAAAGCGCTAAGCAATCAGAAATACCACGATCTCGTAGCTGCCCACGGCGAGGATGCTGTGGGGCTTCTAACTGGCGATGTCTCCATCAATTCCGGCGCGGAAATCTTGGTGATGACCACCGAAGTTCTGCGCAACATGATCTACGCCGAGTCCGGAGCCTTGGAGCGGCTTAGCCACGTTGTCATGGACGAGATCCACTTCCTGGCCGATGCCTCTCGTGGTGCGGTCTGGGAAGAAGTCATCCTCAACCTTGATGAAAGCGTATCCATCATCGGTCTGTCAGCCACGGTTTCTAACTCGGAGGAGTTCGGTGAGTGGCTGTCTACCGTACGCGGAGATACCACCGTCATCGTCTCTGAGCACCGTCCAGTTCCGCTCGACCAATGGATGATGATTGGCCGCAAGGTCTATCCGCTCTTCGAGCCAGAGACTGGGGGACAGGTAAACGCCGAACTGGCGCGCCGCATCCGACGTCTTGAAGCCGGCGATAGTGACGATGGCAAGACAGCTGGCAACGACCGTGCAGGTTTTCGCAGCCGCGCGCGCCACAAGGGTGGCGGACACGGCGGAGGCCGCGATAAGCGCGGCCGCTCTGGCAATGCCCGATCCCAAGACCGGTATCGTCCGCTCGGCAGGCCGGAAACCCTTCAGGTGCTCCAGGGAATGGACATGCTGCCGGCAATTACCTTCATCTTTTCCCGAGCTGGCTGCGACGGCGCACTCTATCAATGCCTGCGCAGCCGCATGGTGCTGACCACTCAGGAAGAGTCCGAGGAGATCAAGGCGATTATCGATGCCGGCGTAGAAGGCATTCCGGAAGAAGATCTCCAGGTGCTTGACTTCAAGCGTTGGCGCGAAGCGCTGTCGCGAGGATTTGCCGCCCACCACGCGGGCATGCTGCCGGCTTTCCGCCACATCGTTGAAGAGCTCTTCGTTAAAGGTCTCGTGCGCGCGGTATTCGCCACGGAAACCCTGGCGCTGGGCATCAACATGCCGGCCCGTACCGTGGTTCTAGAAAAACTGATCAAATTCAACGGCGAGGCGCACGTCGATCTCACTCCGGGCCAGTACACGCAGCTAACCGGCCGCGCGGGCCGTCGCGGCATCGACACCATCGGCAACGCGGTGGTGCAATGGGCACCAGCGATGGATCCGCACGCCGTCGCAGGTCTTGCCTCCACGCGTACCTACCCGCTCATCTCTACCTTTACGCCGGGCTACAACATGGCCATCAACCTGCTCGGCATGCTGGGCTTCGAGGAATCGCTGCGCCTGCTGGAAAAGTCCTTCGCACAGTTCCAGGCAGACGGCTCAGTGGTGGAGGAGACCCGCGAGGTAGAAAAGGCAGAGCACCGCGTACGCGAGCTGCGCAATCAGCTTGACGACGCCATCGATGCTCTAGCACCGCCGGCGCGTGACGGGGAGGATCCGGCTGAGGTGCTCATGGACTATATCCGTTTGCGCCGCAAGCTCACCGAAGAAGAAAAAGCCGCGCACGCGAACAACACCGCGCAACGCAACCAAGAAGTCGCGGTGGTGCTCGCCCGCCTGCAGGTCGGTGAAGTCATTGCTATCGCAGGCAAAAAGCGCCCAATCTTGGCCGTGGTGGTCACCCCGGCAAATCAGGCTGCCGATCCGCGCCCTTGGGTGACTACTGAAACCGGCTGGTCCGGCCGCATCGACGCCTCCGGGATCAACAACCCGCCGATTGTGGTCGGGCGCATGAAGCTGCCGCGCCCAGTGCAGAAGAATCCCCGTCGCAACACCAAGTTCGTGCAGGATTCCTTCAAGCGCAACCACTATGACCGCCCGAAGAAGATGCGCTTGGAGCCGCGCAACCGACCAAATAAAAAGGTCGGCCAGTTGCGCGACGCTATTCGCCAACACCCAGCGCATGCGTGGCCGGCCACGGACCGCGAGCAGCTCGCAGGCCTAGCTCAGAAGCTTGCCCGCCGTGAGCGTGACCTCGAGAAGGTCAACGCTCGTATCGAGCGCGCCACCGACACCTTGGGCAAGACCTTCAGCCGCATCGTAGACCTACTTTCAGAGATGGACTATGTGGAGTTCGAAGGCCTTGGCGCGAAACGTACCCCCGTTATCACCGACGAGGGCGAGCGCCTTGCACAAATCCACAGCGAATCCGACCTACTAGTCGCGCAGTGCCTCAAGCGCGGTATTTGGAACGAGTTGGATCCCGCGGAGCTCGCAGGCGTGGCTTCGCTGTGTGTCTTCGAAAACCGCAAGGAGACCCGTGGTGAGCCGGAGGCTGCAACGGAAGCGATGGCCGATGCGATGGAGGCAACCTACCGCATCTACACTGAGCTCATCGCAGACGAAGCGCGCCACAACCTGCCGCGCACTCGCGAGCCTGAGGCCGGCTTTGCGCTCGCCATCCACCAGTGGGCCGCGGGCGCACCGCTGGGCTACTGCATGGCAGCGGCCAACGAGGCCGGTGCGGAGCTTACTCCAGGTGATTTCGTGCGCTGGTGCCGCCAGGTGGTCGATATGCTCCAGCAGATTGCGAAGACGGGTTACGAGGAAGATATACGCCGCAATGCCCGCAGGGCTATGGATGCAATCCAGCGCGGCGTTGTGGCAATCGGAGCTTAATCCAAAAAGGTAGGCTCGAGGGCATGTCTGATTCACAAATCGCTTTTCCCGTTTCGGTCTACGCGCAGCGTCTTAAGCATGCGCAAGAAGTCGCCGCAGAAAAGGGGATTGACCTCCTTATTCTCGGTACCGGCGCAGACTTTGCCTACCTCACCGGCTCGTGGGTTTCTTCCCACGAACGCCTGACCGCACTGGTCTTGCGCCCGGACGCCGCGCCTTTTATCGTTGCCCCTGCAACCGATATTGAGACGCTGAATGCTTCCCCTGTCGCAGAGCTGGGCATCGAACTGCGCGGCTGGCAAGATGGCGAAAATCCTTATGAGCTGGCCTGCGATTCCTTTGCACAGCAGCAGGACGGCGCTGCGGGCACAGTGGACGAAGGGAACAAAGCGCCCACTATTGCGCTGGGCGCCTCCCTGACCGCCGATCATGTGCTGCGCTTGCAGGATGGGCTGCGCGCCAATTCTTCTGCGCAACCGCAGTATGTACTGGCCACCTACGCATTGGCTGAGCTTTTCACCCGCAAGGATGACGCCGAGATCAAGGAGCTGGCGAAGGCGGGCTCAGCTATCGACGCCGTGCATAACGCCGTGCCGGAGCTGCTTAAGCCTGGCCGCACCGAGGCCGACGTCGCCGCGGATCTGCGTGAGCTGATCCTGCGCGAGCATGTCGAGATCGACTTCATCATCGTTGGTTCTGGCCCGAATGGCGCGACCCCGCATTATGACTACGGCGACCGCGTGCTCACCGAAGGCGAGCCGGTGGTCGTCGACATCGGAGGAACCTTGCCTTCCGGGTACCACTCCGACACCACCCGCACCTACGTCGTCGGCGGCGACGTTACCGCGGCACCGCAAGACTTCCAGAAAGCTTATGCAGTACTAGAGCGTGCCCAGGCTGCCGGACGCGCTGCAGCCAAGCCCGGTGCCACCGCGCAGGATGTAGACCGCGCCACCCGCTCCATCATCGAAGAGGCGGGCTATGGCGAGTACTACACCCATCGCACCGGTCACGGCATTGGGCTTTCCACTCACGAGGAGCCTTTCATCATGGAAGGCAACGAGCTCGTGCTGGAGGAAGGCATGGCCTTTTCCATTGAGCCGGGCATCTACATTCCGGGCAAATGGGGCATGCGCTTGGAGGACATCGTTTACACCACTGCGGATGGTTACGAGTCCCTGAACAAGGCTCCGCGGGAGCTGCGCTAGATGGCAGGGGTTTTGATCTTGGGCGGTCGCAGCGACATCGCCGGCGAGATTGCGCTGCGCCTTGCGCCGGGAAATGAACTGGTGCTGGCCGCCCGTGGCCTGCACGGCCTTGACGAGCGCGTCGCCACGCTTCGCGCCGCGGGTGCCACCGAAGTACATACGCTAGATTTCGACGCCACCCAGGTAGAAAAGCATCGCGACCTCGTACACGCGGCGCAGCGCTGCCTCGGCGAGAGCGAAGAACTCAAAACGGCAGTAGTCGCGTTCGGCATCTTGGGCGAGCAAGAACGCGCGGAGCATGACGAAGCACACGCATTCGATATCGCACTGGTGGACTATGCCGCTCAGGTGTCCATGCTTACGGTCTTAGCTGATGAGATGAAGTCCGGACACATCGTCGCTTTTTCTTCGATTGCCGGATGGCGCGCGCGCCGCGCGAACTATGTTTATGGTTCCACCAAGGCTGGTCTAGACGCCTTTTGCCAGGGACTGGCAGATCGCTTGCACGGTGGTCCGCTCGCGCTAATCACTGCTCGCCCGGGCTTCGTGATTGGCTCCATGACCACTGGTATGAAGCCGGCGCCGTTATCAGTGACTCCCGACGTCGTGGCAGATGCCGTCGTGGATTCCATCACGGCAGATGAAGGCCGCATGCCCCGCAGCCGCACGCTTTGGATTCCTCGCGCTTTGCAGGCTCTGGCATGGGTCATGCGGCTTGTACCACGTCCTATCTGGCGGCATATGCCGCGTTAGACGCAGCGTTGAGAATTCGCTGCCGAGTTTAGCTTGTAGCCAAGCCAAACTGCGTGGCCAATAGGAGCGCTTAAAAGCTGTAGAGATCCGGCGAATTGATGTCGAAGATGAACCCGCGTGGCGCAAGAACTCGCAGGACCACTTCGGCATCGCCTTCCGCGATGTCGTGGAAGATAAGTCCCTGCCACGGGGTGACGGTAATCGGGGCATCGAGACGACCAATCAGATCCGCAAACTCTGCCGGGATGATTCCTTTGTGAAGGCCCGCGCCAAGGTCCACGATGCCTTCGCGAGTATGCTCAGCCAGCCAACCGATTGGCAGCGCCGGGCGCTCGCCCTCAAAAGCCCCACGGTCGTGTTGGGCCTCGCCGGAGCCATGTGCCGCGGTAGCTGAAAGGGTATCGCTTTCTTCCAGCGCCTGGACTAGCGCTGGCACTAGCTCCTCGATGCTAAAAACATCTTCATCTAGTGCGCCGGCTTTAATCAGGCGCGCGCTATTTTCGCCCTCCAGCATCGCGCCAAAGTCCAGCCCCTCATGCAAGATGTCGCCATGGCCGCCGTCGACGCCGAGGCGCAGGTTTGCCGCAGCATCCAAGCTTTCTACTACTGCTGCGATATCGCGTGCCACGGCACGAGCAGCGGGAGATAGAGGAGAGGCCAGCACCGGCCTAGTACCTGCCAGCAAACCCGGGGCGCTAACGCGCGCCAACAGCTCTTGCTGATCATGCACGCCGCGTAGCTCCAGTGCGGCGCCTTCTACCAAGTACACATTCCCATCGGCCAAATCTTGAGCCAGGGCTGCAATCTCTACCCAGTCGGCAGCGGTGGTCGAGCCTGCGACCGGAACAAAGCGTGCGATGGTGCCGAAGGTGGCGTCGTCAAGCAGCAGCGGCGCGCCATGAGGGGCGCCCTGCGGTGATTCTTGGGGCGGAGTGTGGGGCAAATCAGTCATGGCTGCGATCTTAACTTTCCTCGCCCCACCGCCAATATTCGCGTCTGCCAAGGAGTGTTGGCCGCACCCGCGAAGTTTGCAGATAGGTAGGGTAGAAGCCATGCCTTTTGTTCTGTTTATCGCCTATGTTTTGCTCGAGTCCGTCGCCTTTTGGGCCGTGACTAAATGGCTAGGCATCTTGGGCGCGGTGCTGGCGCTTTTTATCACCATGTTCTTCGGCATGACCATTGCCGCATGGGAAGTTCGCCGCATCATGCGTCGTCAGGTGGTCCGCGGCGAAGATGGCATTTATTACATGGACGGCAAGCAGGCGGGAAAGACCGCAGGCAACGTGGGACTCACGCTGGCAGGAGGCATGCTCTTATCGATGCCAGGCTTTGTGTCCACCATTGTGGGTGCGTTGCTGATCTTCGCGCCTACCCGTTCCCTGGCGCGCACTATCCTCGCAGCGTCGATGGTGCGCAAGATTGAGCACATGGGTACCCGCATCTTCGAAGCCAGCCCCATGGCACAGCACCACGATTCTTATGGCAGCTTCGGCGGATTCGATGGCTTCAAGACAAACAATGGCTCTAACGCGCGGAATCCTTTCCAGGAGGGCTCGGCAGAGGTCCTTGACGAGGAAGAGATCCGCAAGTGGAGCGAGAATCTCAGTCCGGATGATTTCACAGGCGGTGGATCTGGTTCTGCGGGGGATTCCGCGAAGTAATGAAGCCCCTTTTAACCCGCCTGACGCTAGCCTGCCTGTCGGGCGGTCTTACTTTTCTAGCCGTCCAGCCACTCAGCTGGTGGCCGATGGGAATCCTAGGCATTGCGTTGCTCTATGGCGTGCTCACGCCGTGGGGGAGTAATGCCCCTACTTTGCGCGCCGGCGCCGGTTTCGCGTTTGCACATGGATTCATGCTCTACCTGCTCACGCTGCCATGGATCGGCGAATTGGTGGGCAATTTTCCCTACGTCGCCTTGGCGTTTTGGTTAGCACTATACAGCCTGCTGCTGGGCATGGGCGGCACCGCATTAGCGCGACATAAAACGGGGTTTATCTTCTTTGCGTTCTTCTACGTCGCCGTTGAGATGCTGCGTTCGAGCGTTCCCTTCGGCGGTTTTTCCTGGGTGCGTCTGGCTTGGGGGCAGATCGACGGGCCGCTTGCGAACCTCGCACCGCTAGGCGGGCCTGCGCTTATCACCTTCGCCACGGTGCTAATGGCGTCCGGCCTCGTAGGGATGATTCGATCTCGCGGTAAGTTGCGTGCGGGGGCTGCCGCTGCTGTCATCCTTCCGCTTATCGTTGGGTTCGCTGCAGGCAGTCTTGTTAATCGCCCAAGCAAAACAGTAGGTGAGGTCAACGTTGCAGCGATCCAGGGCAACGTTCCGCGCATGGGGCTGGACTTTGCCGCGCAGCGCCGTGCGGTGTTGGAAAACCACGTGCGGGTAACCAAAGAGGCCGCCGCGGCAGGCAAGCCGGTGGACATGGTTGTTTGGCCGGAGAATTCTTCCGACGTAAACCCATTTGAGGACGCCCAAGCTAGCGCGCTTATCGACGCCGCGGTGCGCGCCATCAAGGCCCCCATTCTCGTGGGCACGCTGACCGAGGACGCAGTGGGTTCACGCAATACCATGCAGGTTTTTAAGGCGGATGGGGAAGTAGGAGAGCACCACTACAAAAAGTATCTGCAGCCTTTCGGCGAGACCATGCCGATGCGTTCTTTCTTCCGCAAGATCACCGACTTGGTGGATTTGGCCGGTGATTTCAAAGCCGGCGATGGCCCCGGCGTGGTCCACATGAACAATGTGTTGGTTGGGGTGGCTACCTGTTACGAGGTTTCTTTCGACCAAGCCTTCCGCAGCTCGATTCGCAATGGGGCGCAGATTCTTACGACGCCGACGAATAACGCCACCTTCGGATACTCCGACATGACCTATCAGCAGTTGGCCATGAGCCGCCTGCGCGCCATGGAGACCGACCGCGCGGTTGTGGTGGCGGGGACCTCCGGCGTCTCCGCCATCGTCGCCCCAGATGGCACGGTGAGCCAGCAGAGCGAAATTTTTGAACCCAAGTATCTGATTGAGACGCTTCCGCTGCGCGAGGGTACGACGATCGCTGTAAGGTTTGGTTCGCTCCTGCAATGGCTGATGGTTATCATTGGTACAGTCAGCGCGTTGTGGGCTCTTCGCTCATTGCGGAAGAAACCTTGTTTAAGTGCGCCACACAGAAACTCTGCCGTCTTAGCGGCAGCAAACAAAGAGGAGCTTTAAAAAACGTGAGCAACACCCACGCTTCCACCTTGGTTATCATCCCGACTTATAACGAGATCGAAAACCTTCCGCTAATCACCGGACGCGTCCGCAAGGCAACGCCAGAGGTCAACATCCTCATCGTTGACGATAATTCTCCCGACGGCACCGGTGAAGCAGCAGATAAGCTCGCAGCTGAAGACGAAAAGCTGCACGTCTTACACCGTGAGGGGAAAGGTGGCCTGCTGGGTGCCTATATCGCCGGCTTTAAGTGGGGTCTAGAGCGCGACTACCAGGTTCTCTGTGAGATGGACGCTGACGGCTCTCACGCACCGGAGCAACTGCACCTGCTGCTCTCTGAGATCGACAAGGGCGCTGATCTGGTAATCGGCTCCCGCTACATCCCAGGCGGCGAGACCGTCAACTGGCCGGCTTCCCGCGAGTACCTGTCTCGCCTGGGCAATATCTACATCTCAGTGGCTCTGGGCGCAGGCCTGTCCGATATGACTGCAGGCTACCGCGCATTCAGCCGCGAGCTGCTCGAGTCCATCGACTTCGAAGACTTGTCTAAGGCTGGCTACATCTTCCAGGTAGATCTTGCTTTCCGCGCCGTCAAGGATGGCTGGGATGTACGCGAGGTGCCAATCACCTTCACCGAGCGCGAGTACGGCGAGTCTAAGCTTGACGGCTCCTTCGTTAAGGATTCACTGATGGAGGTAACCAAGTGGGGCATCGCGCATCGCTCTGAGCAGGTAAAGGATTTCGCCGGTGAGGTAGGAAACATCGCATCCTACACCTACCGCCACAGCAACATCCCGGGCTTGGGCGCCAAGGTCAAGGAAGGCTTTGCCTGGACCGGTGACTTCGCAGACGAGGTCAAGGCTCTGCTCAAGCACCAGTTCGGCAACTCCAAGTAGTACACCAAGTACTTCGTCGGGCTAAGCCCGCAAAAGCGGCCTGTGAGCTTCTCCTTTATCACTTAGATTTAACATCTAGGAGAGCTGACAGGCCGCTTTCTTAATCTTATTTAGCTGCGTTCATCCGCTGCGGAAGGCCGCACTAGCCCTGGTTCTCCTGCTGTTCCTTGAGCAGGCGAGCGGCAGAACGACGGCGGGAGCGCAGGTTCTCAATGCGCTCGCTGAGAAGCTCATCCAGCTCCTCAATGGAGCGGCGTTCACGCAGCATATCCCAGTGGGTGCGTGGCGGCTTAGCTGGCTTGGACTCAACGCCTTCGCCCTCAATCAGGGTGCCAAGCTTACCGTTCTTGCACATCCACTCCTCAGGAATTTCCGCATCATCTGCGAAAGGAACTTCGTAGATGTCACCGTCTTCGGTACGGTACTTGACCATCTGGCGTGGTGCGAGATCGTGGTCACGGTCCGTCTCGTAGCTGACGGCGCCCATGCGGCTACCACGGAGTACGCGATCTGCCATGCAACATCATCCTTTTCATAAAGTGTGCTTGGAAGGGTAGACATACATCACCCAAGAAACTAACAGTATAACGAAGTGCTCCGCGGGTTTGTTCCCACCCCGGGATAAATGGACTAAGGTGTATCAGGTGATCCGTCAAGCTACCCGCGACCGCGCCCAAGCCACATGCCAATGGTGCGGCAAGGAGATCCCGCAAGGAGGGCGCGGACGCCCTCGTAAATTCTGCAGCCCATCTTGCAAACAACGAGCATACGAGCAGCGCAACAACGTCTCTGGAACCTCGATTCCGAAAGACGCTGTCATCATGACGCCCGAACGCGCTGACGCGCTTCGCGACGGCCTGTTTGAGCTGCGTTGCTCCGCAGAGGACATCGGGATTGCCGCACAGGAAGGCGCGGACACTAAAGAGCTTCAACAGCTGTGCACGGAGCTTGTCACTCTGGCACGCCGGCTCGAGGAATTGAGGTAAGGACAAATGCAGAAACTTCTACGTAACCGCAAGCTGGTCATCTCCATTTTCGTGGTGCTGATCCTCATTGCAACCTTGGTGGCGCTTGGCCCGCTGTTTTACTCGATCTACATGGGTCGTGGTGTAGAGACCAAGCCTGTCGACGCCGCACATACCAAGCCAGCAAGCACTGAACTAGACGGCAATTGGCACGTTATTGCTGGTACGCCGCATAATTTCACCTCAGTTGGCTTCAGCATCGACGAAATCCTACCTGCTGAGAAAACCCGCACCTCGGGTTCCACCAAGGAAGTTGAAGGTCAGGCAGTAATCAAGGACCAAAAGGTTGAAGAAGGCACAATCGTTGTCGATATGACCAACCTGACCACGGATAAGAAGGTCCGCGACCAGAATATGAAGGACAAGCTCTTCATCACGCGCGAGTACCCGGAGGCCAGCTTCAAGCTGACGGAGCCCGCTGACTTGTCGAACGTTCCTGAGGACGGCTCGGTGGCCAAGGTGACGCTGACAGGCGAGCTTACTATTAAGGACAAGACGAAGAAGGTTAGTGAAGACTTTGACGTTGTCCGTGACGACAAGACGATTGTCCTGGGCGGCAACATTCTAGAGAACCGACTGGATTATGGAATTGAGACACCAGAACTAATCGCCGCAAAGATCGCCGAAGAAGGCGAAGTTAATATCCGCGTAACGCTCGAGAAGTAGAAAATCAGATAGTGATGAACTCCAAGCATCTGATTCCGATCATCTGGTTCAGGCTCGTCGTACTGATTGACTTTGGCATATTCGTCGGCATCCAACAGATGTGGTTGTTGCTCGGCGTTGTAGTCTTATTGGGATGTCTGACGGGGTTCCAATTGTTTAACGCATACAAACGCCAGTAACGGAAACACCACCGCTTAAAGTCACAGTTACTTTAAACGGTGGTGTAAGTGTATGCCGGCCAACCGCGAAAATGGCGGGCGATCCTGTTTATCCATATCGATAAATGTCCGATAATGTACATTATGTCATTTTAGATTGGGCTGGCCAATCTCCCATCTAACCGGCAGGCACAGAAACCTCGTCTGCCTCCCGCCGGGCGCTAGAGTCAGACTCACTGACAGCCTCGACTCGCCTCTGGGTCCGCTGTCTCCCGCCGAAGGCTTGCGGCGAACCAGCGCCGCGATCACAGCGCCAGTAATGTTCGCCCACACCGCAGCAACGACGCCAGGCAACGCAGCCTCCGGCGTAAAGAACTGAAGCGCCAATGCTGAAGCCAGACCAGAGTTCTGCATGTGCAGCCACGAAAGTCACCACTGTTTGGCTAGAAGCCCCATCTCCTGCACGTTAGGCAACACTTACTATCGGTTAATAGATATATACCGCTACTTTTAATGTATGAAGAAGCTCCTTTCACCCGACTCCACAAAAATTTCCCGCCCGGCCGGGGCTATCAGCCAGGCCGACGCTGTGCCCCCGAAATTCACCAACGGCTCTCCCCTGCCGCTTATCAAAGACATGGAGGCTATCGTTGGTGAAGCCAACGTGCACGGGCGTCTGAGTGATCTCGTTCGCTTCTCTTCCGACGCTGGTCCGTATCACTCCATCCCCCAAATTGTTGTATCTCCACGTAGCGCGCAGGATCTCGTCGCATTGATGCGCTACTGCCGCAACAACGGCCGCCACATGACTTTCCGCGCGGCGGGAACCTCCCTTAACGGCCAAGCGATGTCCGATGACATTCTGGTAGACATCAAGCGCCACTTCTCCGGAATGGAAATTCGGGACAGTGGCACCAAGCTATGGTCGCGCCCGGGCGTAATCCTGGGAGATGCGCAGGCGGTGCTTGGGCGCCACGGCTTCATGCTGGGACCAGACCCAGGTTCTACTTCCGTATGCACCATCGGCGGCGTTCTAGCGGATAACTCCGGCGGTATGCGCTGTTCTTTGGAACGCGACAGTTACCACTGCGTCGAAGAGCTAGTCTTCGTACTGCCGTCTGGCACCATCGTGGACACGGCGCGCGGCGACGCCGCGTTCAAGGCGCAAGAGCCCGAATTGCACGCAGCTCTTCTCGCCTTCCGGGATCGCCTGCGTGCTGACGAAAAGATGGTTCAGTTCCTGCGCAAGAAGTTCTCCATCCGTAACACCAATGGCTTGCGCATCGATGCATTCTTAGACGAGGACGAGCCAGTCCATATCTTGAAACGTCTCATGGTCGGCTCCGAGGGCATCTTTGGCGCCATCGTTGAATCGGTAATGAAAACCGTCAAGCTCCCCACGGTCAAAGCCACGACTTGGGTTGAGCTACCGAACCTGCGTGATGCCGCGAATTTCGTGCACCCCATCATGGAGGCAGGCGCCGAGGCCTGCGAACTGCTCGTGGCACCAGTCATGCGTCGCTCTGCCGAGCACTACTCGCACGCGCCAGCTTCCTGGAAAGACCTCGACGACGATGCAGCGGCGCTGCTGCTGGAGGTCGGCGGTGCTAACGAAGACGATCTTCATGACGCCATGGAAAGGCTGCAAGGCGTCCTCAAAGACGCGCCTTTGCTACGCCCAGTCGAATTCGAGACCACTGCCGAAGGCATGCGCGGCGCCTGGGAACTGCGAAACGGTCTTTATGGCCTGCTCGGCGCCGACCGCCCCAACGGCACCACTTATATCACCGAAGACGTCTGCTTCCCGCCTGCAGAGGTTGGCAATGCCGCAGCGGACCTGCTGGACTTACAGCACAAATACGGCTATCCGGAGTCCGTCATGGGGCACGCGGCCTTTGGCAACCTTCACTTCTTCCTTACCCCACGCTTCGACATCGAGGAAGAGCGCGAAGCCTACGCCAACTTCTTGGACGAATTGGCCGAGCTAGTCATCGACAAATACCAGGGATCGATGAAGGCCGAGCACGGCACCGGAGTGAACATGGCTCCCTTCCTCGAGCACGAATGGGGCCCCGAGGCTTTCGAACTGTTCTGGGAGGTCAAAGAGATGCTTGACCCGCACGGAATCCTTGCGCCAAATGTGAAGCTCACGCGCGACAACTCGGTCCATTTGAAGAACTTCAAGTCCTTCCCCAAGGTCGAAGACACCATCAACCCCTGCGTGGAGTGTGGCTTCTGCGAGCCCGTTTGCCCTTCGCGCCACGCTACCGTGACACCACGCCAGCGCATCGTCTTGCGCCGCGAGATGGCTCGCCAACCAGAAGGTTCCAAGGTATTGCGCAAGTTGCAGGAGGAATACCAGTACGACGCGGTCGACATGTGCGCTGCCGATGGCACCTGCTCCATTCCATGCCCGATCAGCATAGACACCGGTGCTGTGATGAAGCAGCTGCGCAAGCAGGAAGCAGGTCCAAAGGCAGAAAAGGTCGCACTGAGCACCGCCCAACGCTGGGAGGTCGTCGAAAAGCTCGCCCGCGCCGGTGTCATCTCTGCCAATAAAATCCCGCACAAGCCACTCGAACTGGGCACCAACATGGCTCGCAACGTGGTCTCGCCCGACCTTCTGCCCACCGTTCCGGGGCCTCTTCCAAAGGGCGCCTCTCGCCTACCGGAGACACCCCGCGAGGGCGCGCAGGCGCTCTACTTCCCTGCCTGCATCAACCGCATCTTTGGTCGTCCGGCCGGCGCAGCCCCAGACTCCGTTGATCTACCGCGCGCCGTCGTGGAGCTCGGGCGGCGCTCGGGACAGCCGGTGTGGATTCCAAACGACGTAGCCGGCGATTGCTGCGGCACCCCGTGGTCATCCAAGGGCTATAAGGAGGGTTTTACCTACCAAGCCACCAAGATCGTGCGCGATCTCTGGCAGTGGTCCGACGAGGGCGCACTGCCGATCATTGTCGACGCCGCCAGCTGCACTCATGGCTTGCTCGACAACGTGCCAGAGGCGCTTGCCGACGCCGAGCTAAAACTGTGGGATCAGCTGCGCATCATGGATGTTGTGGAATGGCTGCGCGATGAAGTGGCCCCTCACCTGCCGATCGTGCACTCTATGGGCAAGATTGCAGTCCATCCGACGTGTTCTACCCACCACATGGGTATCAGCGATGACCTCGTTGCCCTGGCCGGACTCTGCGGTGAAGCCAAGGTGCCAGAGGGCGCCATGTGTTGCGGCTCCGCTGGTGACCGCGTCATGCTGCACCCGGAGCTGGTGGAATCTGCCACCCGCGAGGAGCGAGCCAGCTTGGAGGCGGAAGACTTCGATGCCTTCGTCTCCGACAACCGCACCTGTGAGATGGGCCTGGAGATGATCTCCGGCAAGGCCTACGACTCAATCGCGGTACTGCTCGAGCGGGCTTCGCGCCCAGTGGTCACGCCTTAACGGCGGCCACCACGGTGGCGGTGGGTGGCCGTGAGTTGCACGGCATCCACCTGGCCAAGCTCCAGCAAAGCCTGGCGCAGCGCAAACTGGAAAGTCCACAGGCGGCGGAACACAGGATCGAAACCTGCCGCCGCGGCTTCGCGTAGATGACCATCGAAGTAGCTGCGCTGCTCGCGTAGCGATTCCACGTAGTGACCGCCCACGTGCGTCTGCGCGATGATGCGCAGATTCGAGTTGCGGTCGAAGAGCTTGTGCGTTTCCTCGAGCGTTGGGTAATCCAGTCCGGGCCAGACATAGGCGCGCAGAACCTGTATCGCCGAACGGGCAGCCGGGGTCATCGTCTCGGTAGCGAAAGTCGAGGTGAGCGCGACCCTACCCTCTGGGATCAGAGAGCGATCCAGCATCCCCACGAAGCGCTTACGCTCTGCGGGCGTAAGCAGCTCTAGCTTTTCCACGCTGACGATCGCGTCGTAGCGACCACGCCATTGTTTCGGATGCGGCACGGTGTCATCGATCTGCTGAATCTGTACCGAATCTGCCGCGCCCTCGAGCACTAGGGTTTCGTTGAAGTCCTCGACTTGCTCGGCGTCGGCAGTCAGCACGTCCACCGTCGCCCGCCTGTTGACTGCTTCGACAGCCACATTCATTCCGGCTGCGGGATAAACCAGCAGATGAGTGCCGGCGCCGGTGCGCGTGGCGTCGAGAAGCCATTGCGCAGCACGCTTTTGGCCATCCTTCAGGTCGGTGCGGTCCACCGCAGTCGGCTCACTAACGTGAGTGACATCAACGAAGTGCTCCTTAGGTTCCTTGCGGCCAGCCTGTGGGCTAAAGCTCGGCACCGCCTCCCGGACCGTCGTCGGAACGCCGCTGGCAAAGATGCCACCCGAATGGGTATAGCCATCACCGGCATAAAGACGCACCAATTCCACGGGTAGCTCACCCGGGGTGGAATGCTCGACCTCGAGCTCGCGCGCCTTCGGGCGATATTTCGCACGCAGTAGTCCACTCAATACCTTGACCAGCTTGTCAGAGTCAGCGGTGGTCCACTCGCCCGCCAGATAAGACTCCGCGAATCCAAGCCAGCCGGTGGCTGCGATGCGAATGAAGAGGGCGTCGTGCAACACGGAAAGGTCTGGTCCGCCCTCTGCCTTAGATTCAGGATCCAGATCCAACTCCGCGAGATCACAGGCCTTGGCGAATTCCGCCTCCGCACGCCGGGCTTTAAAACGTGCAAAGCTCACCGCCGGAAGCGTCGCTACGCTCGGCCACTGATTGGCATCGATGGTGGCTAGATGTGGAAAATCACCCATTGGTCCGGTTTTCTCCTTGGCAAACGTCTACGTGCACGAAGGCTTCCAATTAACCCTAGTGTGAAAAGCCCACCTAGATGCGCCGCCATGCCGAAGAAGGAGCTGTTTAGCCTACATAAAGTATGCATGTACGGTGACTAGGGTTTAGACTGATTCGGTACAAAACTTTTCGCTTTCTTAGGAAGGTATCTCCCCACTATGGCTGAAACCCCTTACCGCCCTGCAGGCGGACGCCACCATGTAGTCGTCATCGGCGCCGGCTTCGGCGGCCTCAATGCAGTTCAGCAGCTGAAGTACGCTGACGTTGAGATCACCCTGATTGATAAGAAGAACCATCACCTGTTCCAGCCGATGCTGTACCAGGTAGCCACCGGCATGATTTCCGCCGGCGAGATTGCTCCTTCCACCCGTCAGCTACTGCGCAACCAGGCTAACGCTCACTTCGTCAACGGCGAAGTCACCGACATCAACCTGGAAGGCCAGACCGTTACCGCTGAGCTGGAGGGCTTCCAGCGTACCTTCGCCTACGATTCCCTCGTCGTCGCCGCTGGCGCTGGACAGTCCTACTTCGGCAACGATCACTTCGCTGAGTTCGCTCCGGGTATGAAGACCCTGGATGACGCACTGGAGCTGCGTTCCCGAATCGTCTCCGCCTTCGAAAAGGCCGAGTTCGTTGACGACCCAGCTGAGCGCGAGCGTCTCCTGACCTTCGTCATCGTCGGCGCCGGCCCAACTGGTGTTGAGTTGACCGGCCAGATCGCCGAGCTGGCTAACCGCACTCTGCGTGACCAGTACTCCAACTACGGCACCACCAGCGCCAAGATCTACCTGCTTGATGGCGCACCGCAGGTTCTTCCGCCATTCGGCAAGCGCCTGGGCCGCAAGGCGCAGCGCACCCTGGAGCGTCTTGGCGTCGATGTGCGTCTGAATGCCATGGTCACTGACGTCACCGAGGACGCCGTCACTTACAAGAACATGAAGAACGACGAAGTCGTCACCATTGAGGGCGCAACCAAGATTTGGTCCGCCGGTGTGGCCGCTTCCCCACTGGGCAAGATGGTTGCTGACCAGGCAGGCGTCGAAGCAGACCGCGCTGGCCGTGTCTCCGTTAATGATGATCTGACCGTGGGCCAGCACTCCAACGTCTACATGGTCGGCGACATGATCTCCCTGAACCGCCTGCCTGGCGTGGCACAGGTTGCGATCCAGGGTGGCGCACACGTGGCCAAGCTCATCAAGGCAAAGGTCGACGAGGAGTCCACCGCCAACGAGCGCGAGGCATTCGAGTACTTCGACAAGGGCTCCATGGCCGTCATCTCCCGCTTCAACGCGGTTGTGAAGATGGGCAAGACCGAGTTCGATGGCTTCCCGGCTTGGGTTTCCTGGATGGGACTGCACATCATGTACGTCCTTGGCTTCCGCAACCGCACCACCGTCGCGGTGAACTGGATCCAGAACATGATCTCCCGCGACCGCGGCAACCTCGAAATCACCGAGCAGCAGCGCATCGCTCGCAACTTCATCAACAAGAACAAGTAGGCCCAAATAGTCGCTGTTCTAACTGTTGCAGCTATCCCCCGCACAACCACCAACCCACCTGGTGTGCGGGGGATTTTGTGTCCTTGATCTCGTTTCTGCGGAACCACGTCCGAAGACGCGTGACGGGTGGTTATATGAGAAATGTATCTACCCCTTCTCTCCTTACAAGGACGGTTCTCTATGCCTACTTCCTTGCTCAACATGGTCCCGCAGATTCTGGCCGGCCTTCTCACTCTCATCCTGACTCTCGTCGGTATTTTCACCGGCGGTTCAGTGGGCTCTAGCTCCAATGCACCGCAGCCGGGCAATCCCTCGGTTACGAGCCCTAGCAACGGAAACTTCAACGTGGCTGCAGATCAAACCCGCGTCTTCAACGAGCTCAACAAGTACCGCGCAAAGTATGGTTTGGAGGCGGTACAGCGCTCCAGCACGATGGATCAGCGCGCTCAGGAGTGGGCAAACTATCTTGCTGAGACCGGCCAGTTCTACCACGACCCCAAGTTCAATGAACGCGAAAACATTGCGATCATCATGACCAATGATGTGTCCGAAGCCGTCTGGAACAGCTGGCACAATTCCAGCGGCCACCGCGCCAACATGCGCGCTGACGATGCCAAGTACGCAGGCCATGGCGTAGCTATCATGAAGAGCGGCAAATTCAAGGGCCAGAAAGTCATTGTTCAAAAGATCTCTGACGTTGCAGTACCGAATACTAGGGCATAGTCCGCATTAGGTTGATGCATTGTCCAGCTCCCACAACGCCGTGGGAGCTGGACTCTTCTTTTGTCGATGCATCTGAACTCCGCAACATTGCGTGATAATAGACGGGGCCTCCAACGCACTACCTGCCGATAAACTAGGCAAACCGCCTTCGTGCACTCCCAGTCTTTGTTAATCTCACTTCTACAACAAGGGGTGCCGCAGGCCTGCGGCTGAGATTAGACCCTTAGAACCTGCACTTAGTTAGCACTAGCGAAGGGATAGTTGTGAAGAATTCTCATCCACGGGGTAGTTTGCCGCGCGTATTGACCATTGCGGGCACCGATCCGACAGGCGGCGCCGGCGTCCAAGCGGACTTGAAGGCGTTTATGGCTGCGGGTGCTTATGGCATGTCCGTGGGAACGGCGCTGGTGGCGCAAAATACGCAGGGCGTGCGCTCGGTGCACACGCCGCCGCTGGAGTTCCTACAGGCCCAGTTGGACGCAGTGCTTGACGACGTCACGGTTGACGCCGTCAAGATCGGCATGCTCGGCAATGCAGATATCACCGCCTCCGTGGAAAAGTTTCTAGACCAGCTAGCACCTTCCACGCCGGTTGTTCTCGACCCAGTCATGGTCGCAACGAGTGGCGATCGCCTCTTGGACGAGCAAGCTGAGGCCGCAGTGCGGCAGCTGTGCAGCAAGGCCACCGTGATTACGCCGAACTTGAAGGAGCTCGCGGTGCTCACAGATACTCCGCAGGCCCAGACCTTCGAGGAGGCTACGGTCATCGCCCAGCGCTGGGCTGCTGATACCGGCACTGCCGTCATCGTCAAAGGCGGCCACCTGCCATCCGGCGATGCAGGAAACGCTGCTGTAAGCGCGGACGGCGTCTTAGTGCAGGTATCGAGCCCGCGCGTAGAGACCAAGAACACCCACGGCACCGGCTGCTCACTGTCTTCGGCACTGGCAGCACGATTGGGCGCCGGCGAAGATCTAGCAGAGGCTCTGGAATGGTCCACCACCTGGCTGCACGAGGCGATTGCCAATGCGGATGCCCTAAACGTAGGAAAAGGCCACGGCCCGGTGGACCATGGCCATATGCTGCGACGCCTCGCAGGGCTTTCATAGCAGCTCGTATCAGCTACTCAAGCGCGTTTAGAGAAGGTCAGCGCCCGGGCGCGTGAGAACCGCCACCAGGAAGGTGGAGCTTTCCTTGAAGACCTTCATATCCCACGAGGAGAAAAGGAAATCAACGCGGAAGCCCACCTCCTTAGCTAAGGTCAGGAAGTCATCGAATGCCCAGCCGCGGCCCTCACCAAAACCGACGACAAAACGGCCGTCGGAATGCAGCGAGTTGTAGATATTGCGCAGGGCTGCCTCACGGCCATCTACTGCCAGGAAGGTCATGACGTTACCTGCAGATACCGCTAGGTCGAAATCGCCTTCGGGAATCTCGTCTTCAGACAAGTCGCCGACTACCCACTGGCCATCCGGAAAGTCATGCTCGGCATGCGAAATCAGGATCGGGTCCACGTCGACGCCCACCACCGTGTGGCCGCGGCCCACCAACTCGCCGCCTAGGCGGCCCGTGCCACAGCCGGCGTCGAGGATGCGAGAGCCACGTTCCACCATGGCGTCGGCAAGCCGTGCTTCACCATGGATGTCTTTGCCCTGCGCAGCAAGCATCCTCCATTTGCGTGCGAAATTCTCCGAGTGCGCGGGGTTAGCTGCGGTTACTTCTTTCCAGGTAGGCATGAAAACTAGTATATGCCCTAAGCAGTGTAGGATTTAGCCGCTAAGTAAAACTGCCTGCCGAACCTGTTTTGGCGCGCAAACGTTATAGAAGTGAAGGAGGCTGAAACGATGCCGTCTGTCCCGTCGCCCTTTAGGCCACGCAAGAGAAACGATCCTCCCAGTTCCTCCCGCACCTTCTCCGTTCCAGCTGAGCGCGCGATAGAACACTGCCGTGTCTTCGTCGACGGCGAGGCACTACCGGGCGAGTTCACCCCTCACTCCGCACTCCGGACCGTCGAGGAATATGGCCGCGGATTCGTTTGGGTGGGTCTGCATGAGCCTTATGAATCCCAGATGACGAAGGTCGCTTCCGAGTTCGGTATTCACGAGCTGATTGTGGAAGACGCCGTTCAGGCGCACCAGCGTCCCAAGCTGGAGCGCTATGATGACCAGCTCTTCGTCGTCGCACGCTCGGTTAACTACCGCGACCATGATGAGGTTGCCGATAAGCGCCAGATCATCTCCACTGGTGAGGTCCAGATGATTTTGGGCAACAACTTCATCATTACGGTGCGCCACTCGGCTAAGCTGCCGAACCTCGCGTACACGGTGCAGGATGAGCAGGACTTGGTCGAGCTCGGCCCCGTGGCCATGGCCTGGAAGATTCTGGATATGCTGGTGGACCGCTACTCCGAGATCGTTCGCCTCATCGCAATAGAGATCGATGAGATCGAGGAAGAGGTCTTTACCCCACAGACCAAGTTCAACATCGACAGGATCTACATGTTTAAGCGTGAGATCTTGGAGATGAAGCACGCCATTGACCCGCTTTCGGTAGCGCTAAAGGCCATGACCAATGATCACAAGGATCTCATCTCCAAGCAGATCCGTTCCTACCTGCGCGACGTCAACGACCACGAGCTTGTGGTCAAGGACCAGGTTGCGGGCTTCGACGAGCGCTTAACCTCGCTTATCGACGCCTCCGTTGCCAAGGTGACCATGCAGCAAAACAGCGACATGCGCACCATCTCCGCGGTGGTCGGCATGTGGGCTGCCCCTACCCTGGTCGCCGGCATCTACGGCATGAACTTCGATGTCATGCCGGAACTGCACTGGGGCGGCGGCTACTTCATGGCGCTAGGCGTCATGGTGCTCGTGGTCGCGGTCATGTGGTGGTGGTTCCGACGCAACCACTGGCTCTAGGGCTGAAACAAACGCCCTAGGGAGTACACAGCATTCCCTAGGGTCCGCAGCACTATGGGTTGACCATCGTGCGCAGGTTCGTGCGCGCAATGAGTTTGCCGGCTTTGCGCATCTCAATGCACCAGATGTGAGTGCGCCGACCCAGCTGTACTGGTGTTGCCACTGCTTCCAGAATTCCGTCAGACACTGAGCGGATGAAGTCAGTATTGTTGTTGATTCCAACGACCGGTGCAGCCGCTGCAACGAAGGATGCAATGGAGCCCACGGATTCCGCGATGGAGCAATAAAGGCCGCCGTTGGCAACGCCCCACGGCTGGTGGTGCTCAGGCTTGACCTCAAGCTGGGCACGTACTTCGTCCTTCGAGACAAAAGTAAAATCCAGGCCGAGCAGCTCGCCAAAGCCGTGGTTGTGGGCGTTGAAAATCGCGAGTTCCTCGGCGGAAAGCGGGCGTTCTTGGACGGTGGCGACCATTTTCGCCATGAGTTCAAACTTGTCTGGGTTTTCTTGGCTCATGCCATGACAGAGTAGCTGCAAACTCTGACGTAGGATAGAGCCCATGACTGAAAAGACTGAACTCGCCCACATCGGCGTTGTCGGCTTGGCTGTTATGGGCTCCAACTTGGCCCGCAACTTTGCCCACAACGGCAACACCGTAGCCGTCTACAACCGCAGCCCGGAAAAGACCCACAAGCTCATCGAAGAGCACGGTTCTGAAGGCAACTTTATCCCTTCCGAGACCATCGAGGACTTCGTCGCTTCTCTCGAGCGCCCACGCAAGGCCATCATCATGGTTCAGGCGGGCAAGGCTACCGATGCAGTCATCGACCAGCTGGCAGAAGCCATGGATGAAGGCGACATCATCATTGACGGCGGCAACGCCCTCTACACGGACACAATGCGCCGTGAGAAGGAAGTAGCTGCCAAGGGCAAGCACTTCGTCGGCGCGGGCATCTCCGGCGGCGAAGAGGGCGCTCTCAACGGTCCTTCCATTATGCCGGGTGGTCCGGCTGAATCTTGGGAGACTCTGGGCCCAATTCTCGAGTCCATCGCCGCTGAAGTCGACGGCACCCCGTGCGTTACCCACATCGGCCCGGATGGTGCTGGCCACTTCGTCAAGATGGTCCACAACGGCATCGAGTACGCCGACATGCAAGTCATCGGCGAGGCATACCAGCTGCTGCGCTACGGCGCGGGCTTGGAGCCGGCAGAAATCGCTGAGGTATTCAAGGAATGGAACTCCGGCGACCTCGATTCCTACCTGATTGAGATCACCGCTGAGGTACTCGCACAGAACGATCCAGAAACGGGCAAGCCGCTTGTCGACGTCATCCTGGACGCCGCCGGCCAAAAGGGCACTGGCCGCTGGACCGCCATCAACGGCCTAGAGCTCGGCGTACCAGTCACCGCCATCGCAGAGGCAGTCTTCGCCCGCGCACTGTCTTCTTCTGCTACTCAGCGCGCAGCTGCGCAAGACGGTGAGCTGCCAGCAGGCCTCATCCCCTCGGATGTCGACAAGCAGGCGTTCATCGAGGACGTACGCCGTGCCCTTTACGCCTCCAAGCTCATCGCGTACTCGCAGGGCTTCGATGAGATCAAGGCTGGCTCCGAGCAGTTCGGCTGGGACGTTGACCCGCGCGATCTTGCCACCATCTGGCGCGGCGGCTGCATCATCCGCGCGAAGTTCCTGGATCGCATCCGCGAGGCTTATGACACCAACCCGCAGCTGCCTGCTCTCATCCTCGACCCATACTTCAAGGGCGAGCTCGCCGAACTCATCGCTCCGTGGCGTCGCGTTGTCGTTGCCGCAACCCAGATGGGCCTGCCGGTGCCGGTATTCGCTTCCTCCCTGTCCTACTACGACAGCCTACGCGCTGAGCGTCTGCCGGCTGCGCTGATTCAGGGTCAGCGTGACTTCTTCGGTGCGCACACCTTCAAGCGCGTGGACAAGGAAGGCACCTTCCACATCGAGTGGTCCGGCGACCGCAGCCTGACTGAGATGTAAAAAGGCTTTTTCAGCCTTCTTCCAAGGCGCTAGGTTCTCTTCTGTGGAGGGTGCCTAGCGCTTTTGCTTTGCCTGGATTGCGGTCTAAGAAGCGTTGGCCACTAAGCTTTAAGGCAATGACTACTTTCGCCGAACTCGGCTTACCTCAAGAAATCGTGCGTGTCCTCAACAAGCAGGGCATCACCGAACCTTTTCCCATCCAGCAGGCGGCTATCCCCGATGCGCTCGCTGGCAAGGACGTGCTTGGCCGCGGCCCGACAGGCTCCGGCAAGACCTTTACCTTTGGCCTGCCGATGCTCGCGCGCCTGGCTAAATCCGGCGCCTCTAAGCCTGGCCGGCCACGCGGCCTAGTGCTCGCGCCCACCCGCGAGCTTGCCACCCAGATCCACGAGCGCCTCAACGACCCAGCTAATGCCTTGGGCCTGCGCGTGCTTTCCGTGGTCGGCGGCGTGAACATCAATCATCACATCCGTTCGCTGGCACGTCCCGTCGACCTTTTGGTTGCCACGCCGGGCCGTGCACAGGACCTCATCAACCAGGGCAAGCTCTCCTTGGAGGATGTCTCTGTCGCAGCGCTCGATGAGGCTGACCACATGGCGGACATGGGCTTCCTGCCGCAGGTACGCAAGCTCTTAAAGCTCACGCCTGCCGACGGCCAGCGCTTGCTGTTTTCTGCCACCCTCGACGGTGATGTGGACAAGCTGGTGCGCCAGTTCATGCACTCCCCAGTAACACACTCCACCGCGCCTGTCGAGGCTGCCGTGGACACGATGGAACACCACCTCGTATTCGTGGGCGACCGCGACGCGCGAAACGACGTCGTCGTGCGAATCGCCGCACGTGAGGGCAAGACGATCATGTTCATGCGCACCAAGCATGGCGTCGACCGCCAAGCCAAGAAGCTGCGCCGTGTGGGCATCAATGCATTGCCACTGCACGGCGATAAGGGCCAAGGCGCACGCACCAAGGCGATTGAGGGCTTCGCCGACGGATCCGTGCCGGTTCTCGTGGCTACCGATATTGCTGCCCGCGGCATCGACATCGCGAACGTTTCCCTAGTCGTCCACGTTGACCCACCAGCTGAGCACAAGGCTTATCTGCACCGTGCTGGTCGTACCGCGCGCGGCGGCGCATCAGGTGCCGTGGTAACACTAGTTATGGACCAACAGCGTGAGGAAGTTGCCAAGCTCATCAAGAAGGCCGGCGTTGCGGCAGCAGAACTCGATCTCAGCGATCGCCCCAACCCCGCCGGTGCCCCAGAGCTAGCCAAGATCACCGGCGCGCGTAAGCCAAGCGGTACTCCCCTTCCTCCACCGAATCAGAATGTATCTTCCCAGCAAGGCGGGAAGAAAAAGCCGGCCGGATCCCGGAATGGCTCGCAGGGTACGCCTAATCAGCCGAAGAAGGGCTCGGGCCGCAACTCCACAAACCGCAGAGCATCCGGCAACGGCAAGGGCTACCGCTCCCGCAACGGAAAGCCAGGTGGCTCTCGCCGCCGAGGTGGTGGTCAGCGCTGATGCTGCTGACTGAGCAGGAGTGGTGTCCACGCCATGACGCCCACGTCGCCCGCGCCGACGCGCTGCTATCCCAGTTCCGCCATCCCGGTGACTATCACCCGGTTTATGACTTCCTCTTCGAGTACTATCCGGTGCGTCCCTCGCATTTGCGCCGTTGGCACCCTGGCTTTAACGTCACGCTCGCCGGCACGCCGGGCACGATCCCGCATGAGGAATGGCGGGACTACCATCGCACAGAGCAAGGTGTAACCCTTGACCTGGAAACCTTCTGGGCACGGCGGGGCGATTCCATCACCTATATCCGCAACCTGATGGCTAAAACAACCACCAATCCGGCTCAGTTCGATTGCTTCGGGCTGCATGAGTGGGCCATGGTCTACAAGACGGACTCACCGCGCCATGACCTGCCGCTACGCCTTGGTGCCCAACGCACCAACGAGGTGGTGGAATCCCATCGCATTCGCTGCACGCATTATGATGCTTTCCGCTTTTCACGGAGCCTGCGCGCCCGCTCAACCTCACGGTCTTGACCCGTGAGGGCCAGCCAGACAGTGACCAGGCCGGCTGCGTCCACGCCACAATGGACCTCTATAAGTGGGCGTGGAAACTCGGCCCGCTGGTTCCAGGCGAACTGTTCATCGAAACGCTGGAACTTGCCATCGAAGCCAGAACTCTCGACATGGAAGCCTCACCTTATGATTGCCGTGGGTGGGGCTTCGGCGTGGTCCCAATCGAAACCGCGGTAGGCAAGGCGGAATATGTGGAGCGCCAGCGCGGGCTGGCCCAGAAAGCCAAACCATTGCGCCAACGGCTTGTCGCCATCGTTGACGAAGCCATGGCGGCTACAATTAGCAACCATTAATGTGGCCTCCTTAAGGCTCGATATCCGGTTGTGAGAACGGCTATTACCGCCCCAGTGTGGAAGGAACTTTCGTGGCAAGACATTCCAACGGCAAAAACACATTCGCAGTGGCAGGCTGGGTATTGGCCCTCCTGGCAGCGTTGATCCTCACACTCGCCGTCGGCGCCTATTTCCTTTTCCGCGGCAACGATGACGCCTCGACCACCACTGCAGCAGCGTCTTCCGCAGTAGAGCCAGCCGAGGAATCAGAAGCAGCAATTTCTGATGCTGCCGCGCGCGATGAGCAAGCAGAAAGCAGCGCCGCCGAAAGCTCTGCGCCTGAGTCTTCAGAAAGCGCTCCTTCTTCCGAGGAGAAGCAACCAGAGGAAAATAAGCCTGCCGCGTTCGCCGAAAATACCCTGGTTCTCCTCGATACCTCCGAGGGCCTGGCACCGTATTTCAACCAGGTAACGCAGGCCTTGGGCAACACCGCGAACGCACTGGGCGAAAAGTCTGGTTTGGTAGGCCTGTGGAACTACTCTTCCCCACTGTCTGAGACCGCGACGGTGGGCTACCGCCAGAACATCGGCTATGGGGAGGCTGGCCCAGTGGCCTTTGCCCTGCAGCAGTTTGGAACCGGCGGCGTTCCGCAGACCCGCAGCGCCGTGACCGCAGCGGTGGCAAACGCAGCCGACCAAGCCGCAGGCACCGAGCAAAAGGCCAAGGTTCTGCTCGTTACCACCGGTACGGCCCAAGACATGGATGATCCAACTTTCCAGCAAGCTCTCGCCGATGCCAAGAGCGACAACGTCTCGCTTTCCGTCGTGCATATTGGCCCTGGGGAAAAGACGCAGTGCTTGACGACGCCGCCGATTCCTTCACCGAAGTCACCGATCCTGCCGACCAGGCTGCCCTCGAGGAAGCCCTAAATCAAGCCGCAGGCGTTTAATCGCCACTGCTGGCCTTACGCCGCCTCGGGGCCTCTCTCCCCCCCGTAGCGTCTCTGTCTTTCGCTGCAAATGGTGAGGTCCAAATGGTGAGGATCAGATGGTGAGGTCGCGCAACACCAGCATCAGCGCTATACATCAAGCACAGCTTTTACGTCGCGTCCTCACCATTTAGAAATCCGGCTGCGGTGCGCCTAGAGCTAATGCTTTACTAGCCCGTTCTCCAGATAAGTGAAAACGCTAAAACGCTTACAGTCCCCAACTCACGTGAGCTCGAGTTGGGGACTGTAAGCGTTTTAAATCTGCCCCGCGGGTTCCCGCGGTAGCAAGGCCGCTTTACGCGGCCTAGAACCTAGGAGGACTTGCGGTTGCGGCGTGCAGCCAGCTCGTCGATGCCAATGACGGTCTCGTCCTTGAATTCGTCCAGGCGCTCTGCCGGGAAGGAAGAGATAGTGCCGGAAAGCTCCTTCAGGATGCCCGGGACCGCGATGCCGAAAACGCCCTGGCCGCCTGCCAGGAGGTCAATGACTTCATCGTTGGAACGGCACTCGTAAACGGTGGTTCCGTCGGAGACGAGGGTCAGCTCTGCAAGGTCGTTAACGCCGCGGTCACGCAGGGACTCAACTGCCAGGCGAATGTTCTGCAAGGAAATACCGGTATCGAGCAGACGCTTGACAATCTTGAGAACCAGAACGTCCTTGAAGGAGTACAGACGCTGGGAGCCTGAGCCACGAGCGTTGCGAATGGACGGGTTGACCAGATTGGTGCGTGCCCAGTAGTCCAACTGACGATAAGTAATGCCGGCTACCTGGCAGGCGATCGGCACACGGTAGCCGAGCTCTTCGTCCGGTCCGACGTCGAAGAGCGACTCTTGCACGTAGCCCTTGCCTGCGCCGTGGGAGGCGTTGTACTCGTCTAGGTTCTCGTTGATGCTCACGTAATTACTCCAATGGGGTTTGTTGGAAGCCTCTAAGGCTTAATTAAAGGCCACGGCCCTAACCCCGTCAAGGCTAGAGGCCAAGGCTTGGCCAAACTCTCTAGCTTTACTTTAGACTTCTTCGTCCCCATTGTCATCATTAGTCACACGCGTGTCATTAGAATCTTTTTTATCTTCCGTTTCAAAAAAGTCCTCTTCAGAGACACCCAGCGAGCGCATCATCGCCTCGAAATCAGCATCTGCCTGCGGATTACCCGAAGCGGAGCTATCTGAGCTGGACGTTTTCACCACTTCCTCACCAGCATCGTCGGCGGGCGGATCGAAATGGAAATCAAAGTAGGCATCCATATCGTCATCCGAGACAAAGACGGCAACTTTAGACAACAGCTCTTTTTCTACAGTGATTGGCACATTGAAGTGTTCCGAAACCACCAGAGCATCGCTAAGCTTTGCGTCGTGCGCCTCACCCGCCGCATCGACGATGTCGACCATAAAGGTGCCTTCGTAATAGTTAACAATCTCAATGGAGCCCACGCCACCGAGTTGCTCAATGAGCTCGATTAGAAGGTCGTGTGTGGTGGGGCGGGTTTCGCTATAACCGTCGAGGCGCTGCATGACGCGCGCGCCTTCTAGTTGCGAGAGCCAAACGGGAAGGATGCGGTTTCCTTCTACCCAGCGCATAAGAGCGCATAGTTCGCTTTCCGGCTCCATAACGTGGATGCCGTGGAACTCAAGACTAATTTTTCCCATGCTCTCCACTCTCCCACATTTGCCCGCCGCGTGGTGACAGAGAGCTTAATGTGGGCCGCTAGCACTAGGCCTAGCGGCGAAATCGGGAAATCTAGGAGTTGTATTCGTGACGCAGGTCAGTCTTGACCATGGTCGCGTGCAGCGAAACAACCAGAGCGGTCATCTGCTGTGACAATTCCTCGGCCTTCTGCACGGCAGTATCCGAGTTGGAGTTGGCCACCGGGGAGGCAACCTGCGCGATGAGATCTGCCTGGCGGCGGGCGTTGTTGCGCAGCGACTTCAGCTGACGCTCTTCAAAACCGAATGCCTTAAGAGCCACTGCGGCAGATACTACGGAGACGTCATCCGCATCAAAGAATCCCGATGCATCCGGGCTAATCAGGCCAATCTTGACGAGGCCAGCAACCTCCGCCTCAGTGGAGCCTGCTTGCTCAGCAACCTCTACGTCAGTAAGACGCGTAATAACCGGAGCACGGAACTGGTCCGGGCTCAGCAACGTTTCTGCCTTGCCAGCAGAAACGATTGCAGTGACCTGGCCGGAATCCATAGCTTCCAGCTGCTCACGGATGACCTTCAGCGGGGTGTAGTTGTCACGCTGAGTGGTGAGAATGTAGAGAAGTCGGTCAACGTCTTCCTGAGTGAAACGACGATAACCAGAGGCAGTACGCTGCGGCGTGATTAGACCTTCAGATTCAAGGAATCGAATCTTCGACACGGTGACGTCTGGGAACTGCTGATTCAGTTGCTCCAGGACGACGCCGATCGACATGGTCTTGGCTTTTTTGGCCTTAGCGGTCCCTTTCCACAGGGCCGCGGCCTTAGACTGTGCTGCGCTCACTATACTTCTCTTGAATTTCTCTAAAGACTCGAAACGTGTTTATTGATTGGCGATGAAGACCAGACGGAACTTGCCGATCTGGATCTCGTCACCCACGTGAAGAACCTGGGAGTTACGCGGCTCGCGGTTGACGTATGTGCCGTTCAGGGATCCGACATCGACGACCTCAAACTCGCCCTCGTTCACGCGGAACTCAGCGTGGCGACGGGAAACGGTGACATCATCCAAGAAGATGTCTGCCTCTGGATGACGACCCGCGGTGGTGGTTGGGCGGTCCAACAAGAAGCGGGCACCTGCATTCGGACCACGCTTTACAACGAGGAGGGCCTGGCCCTCGGAAAGGTTTTCCGCACCTGCAACGGAGGTGTCATTACCGGCGGCAGCGCCGTTTTCCATCTCCTTGAGAAGGTCTGCACGGAATACAGAAGTGGTTTCTACCTGCGGTTCCGGCGTACCGGTATGCTCGCTCATTTTTACCTCCGAAGTGTCGGATTAATGTGGACTTATTCCATACTAGCGACTCGCCCGCTTCCGCGAGCATCCTCACCAGATTTGTTTCATAAATTACGTTAACGGAAGATATTACCGATTCCTTTAAGTACGGAATTTCCTCCGCCAGACAAGGGGTTATCAGAGACCATATAGGTCCAAGTGGCACTCGGCCGCGCAAGCCCCGAATCTTCCATGTGAGCACCTTTTTCATCAATGTCCACCGACTTAAAGGTAGCCACTGACTCCTCCACGGCGCGTTGCGCCAATTCCTTGAACTCGCGGACCGCAATGCGGTGATATTCGTCGATCGGCGTCTCACGGGCGATCGCGCGCAGGTGAATCGACTCACGGACATCGTCCATCAGCTCTAGGTGGTCGGCCCACGCCAGGTCGAGATGGTAGAGCATGATTTCGCGGGCGGCTTTTTCCTTTACCTCTGCGGGAAGTTCGGCAAGCTCCGCGGCACGTTCGGGAGCGCGCTCAGCTAATTCCTCCCAGGCCTGTGCGGTGTCGAGCAGCTTCGCTCGGCGTTCATCGATGATGACGCGTTGATCCGCCAACAGCTGGTTGTACTTCCATGTCTGTGCGTGAATTTCCAGCAGCTGGCCTTCGGTTACGCGCTGACAATGCGCCACGAAGTCTGCCACGCGTTTAGATTCAATACGGCCAGTTTCGTCCGGCTGCGCCGAGAGGGCTTCGTCCTCCCCGCCTTGCTTGACGACGTCGTCTTCCAAAGACACGAAGAACAACGACAGGCCCGGGTCTCCCTGGCGTCCAGCACGCCCGCGCAGCTGATTGTCCAGGCGGGAGGTGCGATGGCGCGAAGTACCGATGACGGCGAGACCACCCAGCTGCGCAACCTGCTCGCGGTCGGCCTCAGTTGCGCCGCCCAGCTTGATGTCTGTACCGCGGCCGGCCATCTGTGTCGAGACGGTCACGCGTGCGATATCGCCGGCTTCGGCGACGATGCGGGCTTCCTCAGCATCGTTCTTGGCATTGAGCACGCTGACTTCGACGCCGCGTTCGCGAAGTGCCTCGGCTAAATCCTCCGACTCCGCGACATCGTGCGTGCCCACGAGAACCGGCTGGCCAGTAGCGTTAAGGGCCACGATTTCGTCGACAATAGCCTTCGACTTCTCCTCGACCGTGGCATAAATGCGATCGGCCTCGTCGAAACGCTGCAATTGTTTATTGCGCTCGATTACAGAAACGCGCAGATCATAGAACTGACGCAACTGGTCAGTCGCCTCAACCGCGGTGCCGGTCATTCCGCACACCGTCGGGTAACGGCGCATCAGCTCCTGCAGAGTGATCGTGTCGAGGATGCGGCCACCCTCGGAGACTTCAAGGCCTTCTTTAGCTTCCACCGCAGCCTGCAGGCCGTCCGGCCAGCGCTGCAAGTCAGCAACGCGGCCGCGGGAGGCGTCGATTAGCTGCAACTTGCCATCTACAACGATGTAGTGGATATCGCGAATCAGCAAGGCCTTGGCGTGCAAAGCCAGATTCACCTTGACCAGAATCGTCCCGATGTTGTCCTCGGAATACAGTGAGTCAATGCCCAACTCGCGCTCGACGCGTGCCGCGCCATCATCGGTCAAAGCAACGGTACGGCCATCTTCGGCGATGACATAGTCCAAGTCCTCGCGAAGTCGCGAAACCACATTGGTGATGTGACCCGTGGGAGCCTCTCCTGGACGGTTTCCTGCTAGTACCAACGGAACCAGGGCCTCGTCGACCAAAACAGAGTCAGCCTCGTCTACCAAAGCGACGTCGGCTCGCGCCTGCACGGTCTGCTCGCGACTAGTGATCTGGTTATCGCGCAGCACGTCGAAGCCGAGCTCATTGACTGGGGCATAAATAATGTCGCAGGAATACGCTTTGCGACGCTGCGCGGCGTCCTTCTTCTCCGTCACGGAGTCTACGGTGAGGCCAAAAAATTCGACTAGCGGGCGCATCCATTCAGCATCACGATCAGCCAAGTAATTGTTTACCGTCACAAGGTGGACGCGCTTACCGGTCAGCGCAAAGCCGGTTGCGGCCATGGCTCCGACGAGGGTCTTGCCCTCACCAGTGGCCATCTGGATGACGTCTCCGGAAAGCAGGCGCAACACCGCTTGGGACTGAACGTGGAAAGGTTGCATGCCAAGCGTACGCTCGCTGGCCACGGCAAGGGCTGCCAAAAATCGCGCTTTATCTGCGATTTCACCCTCACGCACAGAGTCGCGGGCGGCTTGTGCCACGGCGGCGTCGTCAAGCGCGGATAGCTCCTGGGTCGCAGCACCGGAGCTATCCACGATGGCTTTCGCCTTTTTATCGTTCCGCTCGCTCTGCGCACCCATGGCCTTCCAAAACCAGCCAAATGCACCCATGTTCGTCTCCGTTACTGTTGAATGCTTCTTAAGTAAATCTTTAACTCTACCGACTCTAGCTAACCCTCTGTGGCCTATGTAGAGACGGCTCTATATCCTAGTCTTTATGCAATCTGTGAACGTGAAGCTCCCGTCCTCCACTGGAACCATGATGGCGGGTACCATTGACTTTCCTGACTCCGCGCCACAAGCCTTTGCGATCTTCGCGCACTGCTTTGCTGGATCGCGCCACACTCCCGGTGCAGCTCGCGTATCTAAGCAGCTCACCAATTTCGGCGTAGCCACCCTGCGCTTCGATTTCCCGGGCCTCGGCCAGTCCGAGGGCAACTTCGGTGAGACCAACTTCAGCCAAAATGTTGCTGATATTCAGGCTGCAGCAAACTGGCTGGCTGAAAACTACTCCGCTCCGCAGCTTCTGATGGGCCACTCCTTGGGCGGCGCCGCCTCCCTGGCAGCGGCAAGCGGTATTCGCTCGCTCAAGGCAGTAGCAACCATTGGCGCACCATTTGATCCTGCCCACTCTGTTTTGCACTACGCCGACAAGATTGGTGAGGTCGACGCAAACGGCGAGGTCGAGGTCATCCTCGGCGGTCGCGCGCTGACCATCTCCCGCCACTTCCTCGAAGACTTGGCGGATACCACCCCAGAGGAATACCTGCGCCGGCTGCGCAAGCCGCTGATGATCTTGCACTCCCCGATCGACCAAACCGTTGGCATCGACAATGCCCAGAACATCTTCTTAAAGACGCGCTACCCCAAGTCCTTGGTGGCCTTGGACAAGGCAGACCACCTCATCACCAAGCAGGGTGCCGCTGCCCGCGCCGCAGACCTCATTGGTGCTTGGTTCGAGCAGTTCATCGTGCCGGAGAATGTACCAGCCCACATCGATGAAACCGCAGCTGAAGCGCAGCCGGCAGTCGGCACTAAGTTCGGCGTGGTGGTTCGCCACAATGAGCGCAGCGTCACGGCTGACCGCCCCAAGAAGCAGGGCGGAAAGGGCCAAGGTTTTACCGCGGAGGGCCTGCTGATGTCCGCGCTAGCTGCATCGACCACGCAGACAATTAAGGAAGCCTCCAAAGGCATGCCGCTCGACGACGTCCAGGTCAACGTCACCCATGTGGGGGACACGACGTTTGAGCGCCGCATAAAGCTTGTGGGCGATCTTTCCGCGCAGCAGAAGTCGACCTTGCTCGAGGCCGCGAAGTCCTCTCCTGTTGAGCAGTTGCTGGGCGCCGCCCAAATCGTGGACGTCGAAGCATGATCGTGCTCAACCCCTTGAGCCCCGAAGCCCGCTGCCCTTGTGGGCTCGGGCTTTGCTTCGGCGAATGCTGCGGCAAGTTCCACGGCGGCAAGCCCGCCCCGACCGCAGAGGCCCTCATGCGCTCACGCTTTTCGGCCTTCGTGACCGGCGATGAGGATTACTTACTGCGCACCTGGGACCCGGAAACCCGGCCAGAGCGCCTACACCTGGAAGACAACGGTATCCGCTTTTATCGCCTGGACATCATCGATACCGTCGATGGCGGCCCGCTCGATGATACGGGAATCGTGGAGTTCGAAGCTTTCTACAAAGGCGCGGCCGCAGGCTCCCAGCGTGAGCGCTCCCAGTTCCGGCGCACGCAAGGGCAGTGGGTATATAGCACCGGCGATTTTTAAGCAATACCCAGCTCACACAGGCGATTGGAATCAGTGAATACTACTGATGTAATCTATTCAGGTCGCATCCTCGAGATGTGACGGCGGACTATGGCGCAGTTTGGTAGCGCACTACACTGGGGGTGTAGGGGTCGCAGGTTCAAATCCTGTTAGTCCGACCAAACCGGAAAAGAAACCGGCTTTGGGCAGTAGTCATCTACCGCTTAAAGCCGGTTTCTTCTTTTCGACCACTAAAATCCTTGAATCTGGCCCTTGATTCCCAAGTGCTCCGCGATGCCCACGAGCTCGATGTCGAAGATGCGTGAGGCTAGGTCAAAGAGGAATTCACGGGGTTGGTCGCGCAGCGCGCCAAAGGTTGTCAGGTGCGCGAAACCGTGGATGGTGGACCACATCGACATGACCATCGTGTACAGCGCCCATGGAGTACGAGGGCCACCGGCCTCGTCGAGGGCATCGCGCGCAATCGTCATGAAATAGCCGAAGGTCTCGCCCATCTCGAAACGCGAATTGATTAGGTCCTTGCGTTCAAAAGACGCTGGCACGATGGAACCTGAGGTAATCATCGTCAGGCCTAAGAAGCCTACTGGGTCATGGTGCGCGAAGCCTAAATAT
>NZ_KV800712.1:0-26064 GCF_001810285.1 Corynebacterium sp. HMSC071F07 | reverse complement strand
CGCCTTCATCGTACTAAAACCGAGACTCTTCCCGCCTGCGTAACGCATCTGTTCGCGGAGATGCTCGTGTGCGATGGCATCGATATGACTTTCCAATAAGGAAAGGAGCTTTTGATCTCCCTCTATAAAATGCGTCGCCCGGTCGAAATCGATACCAGCACGTTCGGCGGCAGTGCCGAGATGCATATTGCTAAGGCCGGAGGCGACGATGTCCTCCACCGCGCCGCGCAGTAGAGCCCTAACTACTTCCCCATCGTTGCCGCGTGGCAAATCTTTGGCGCGAATTCTTTTATCAGCTGGGAGGCCACCTCCCATCGCAACTGGATCCTGCGGAGGGATAGCACCGTGCGCGAAACCTACTGCCAACCCGGCGCTTAGGTAGTCCAAACAGGCATTGAAAGTCTGCTTCTTCGCGGTTGGCGAAAGATGTCGAAGCACGCCCGTGGTACACAGATGGGAGATACCGTGGACACCAACCAAAAGGCTCACGGCTTGGATACGGACCAAGTCTGCATCGCGCGGTCCGCCAGCTTCCTCTATGCAATCGCGTGCGATGTTGAGCAGAACATCCAGCGTGGGGCGCTTGCCGGAGCGCTGGAGATAATCATCGAAGCTCAGCTCATAAGAGTGCAGGCTCGGAGCTGCTTGCGTAAACGTGAAGGCGTCGAAATAGACCGGATGCTTCTGCGCGAACTCGAAAAAGCCAGTAGCCATGGCTCGCATACGATCGAGCGCCGTGGCATCAGGGCTTAAGTACTTTTCTTGCTCATCTAGATAGTGGATGACCAGTTTGTCGAGGTAAGCTTTAGCCTCATCAGCCAATTGCTCATCAGATGCAAAAAGCTTCTTCGCCTTTTTGACCTCAACATCGGTCTGTTCGGCGACGGTACACACTGCAACGGCATCGCGTCCGGCGCGCGCAATGACGCGAACTGCCAGATCTAGCATGCACTGTCGTGGCGAACCCGAGGCCAAGCGAGCATCTACAGGTGTATTCACGCACTCCACCCTACTGTGGTCTAGGTATCCGTTCCGGGAAAATTGATGCGCTCAGCATCAATTAAGCAAACACATATGACATAGCCAACATGTCCGAGCTTTGCCCTCCGATGGAGGTGCCGGCCTAAAACCCACAAAGCTCCCAGCAAACCAAGTTGCCGAGAGCTTTGGATTAATTCACCGAGATTGGGACACTGGCTAGGCCCCAATCAAACAATAAGCTTTAGGCGCCAGCGTTGCCGATCTGGTCATCGAGCTTGTCGCGACCCTGCTGAATCTTGTCAGCCTTGTCCTCGCCGAACTTCTGCTCTGCCACCTCAGCAGCCTTGTCGAGGCCCTTATCGGAGATCTGCTCGCCCTTGTCGGAGTTCAGTGCGTCCTTTGCCTTGTCGAAGATACCCATTTAGCATCCCAACCTTTCTAAAATACTTTCGATATATCTTTCACCGCACTCCCCGATGAAGGCTAAACCCCTTCATCGCGAATGCTTTTTCCACGCTACATACGTTTGCCAGTTCATGCCATAAAGAATTATTTAAAGACGGGAATAGGCCCGCCATTTCGGACAATCGCAGTCCATCCACCTTTCCTTAAAATTTTCAGATTTCTCAGGATTCACCTGCAATAACACCCCCGAGTCCACCCCCGGTTTTAAGTATTTATTCCAGCAATATAAGAGTCAACAAATTAAGTAAAATTAGGGGATGCTAGCGTAGCAGAACATCACGCAAATGCTCCTGGCGGTCGTTTTCTGGCGTTTTCCATCGGAACGCGCGCAAACTTGCAAAAATGAAAGCCGCGGCATGGGAGGATGACCCAGCCCCCATCATTTCCCCCACCACCAAAACTCATCCGCTTTTCAGTCATGACTTCAACCCACAGCGACTCCGCGAGCTCTCCAACTGCCGATTTCCAAGCCCAAGAGGAATTCTTTGGGCTTGTCTGGCCAGGCAAGGCGCAAGCAGCAGAACAAGCCAAAATTGCGACCACCAAGCAAAAGATTGCAGTGTCAACGCCGGCAGCTTGTTCCAATTCCATTGTCGAAGGCGACAACCTCGACGCGCTCAAGCTGATGGTGGCAGATGGCTTTGCTGCCGATGTCATCTACATCGACCCTCCGTATAACACCGGCAAAGACTTTGTTTACAAGGACAATTACCGCAACCGCCGCAAAATGAACTCCGGCAGCTATAGCGGCTGGCATGCGCAGTGGCTGTCTATGATGCTCCCCCGGCTCATCCTCGCGCGACAGGTCCTCAAAGACACCGGTTTTATCTTTGTCTCCATCGGTGAAGATGAAAGTGCCAACGTACGCAAAGTGCTGGATGAAATATTCGGTGAGAACTGTTTTGCCGGACAATTGATCTGGAAAAAGGGCGGGACTGGAAAGAACGACTCCAAATACGCGGTGGTCGAGCACGAGTACATTTTGGTTTATGCCAAGTCCCCAGCTAACCCCGGTTTCAACGCCGATTCTGAAGGGCATACCACGACCAAGTACAACTTCAGCGACGAGAAGGGAAACTATTCGCTGGTCCGCCTGGACTCCAAGACACTGGGTTATCTTCCTTCCCTAGACTTTCCCATCGCTGATCCCCAAGGCCGCGAATACTGGCCCGACCAGCCAGCCGGCAAAGACAAGGTCGCACGCTGGCGCTGGGGCAAAGATAAGGTCGAGGCCAACTATGAGCAATTGGTCTTTCGACGCGGCTTTGTCTACACGAAGAACTATCAGAAAAAGGGCGCGCGGCCACGTTCCATCCTGGACGGTGAACGCTTTGGCGTCACACGCGCTGGACGCCGCGATGCGGAGGACGTCATGGGAGTTCAGGGCGTGTTCGATTTCCCGAAGCCAGTGCGCCTTATCAAGCACCTCATCGCCATCGCCGGCGGTCCCGACGCCGTAGTGCTTGATTTCTTCGCCGGATCCGGCACTACCGCTCAGGCGGTCCTGGAACTCAACAGCAGCGACGGCGGCTCCCGCAGCTTTCACTTGGTCCAGATGCCGCAACCTACCGATAGCAAAGGCCCGGCTTTTGCCGCGGGGTACAAGACGGTCGCAGACATTTGCGTCAGCCGCGTCGCCGCCGTACCAAACGCTAAGTTTGCACACTACGTCCTGCAGGATTAGCAAGACTACTTCGTTTTCTTGCCAGATTCTGGGTCAATGGTGCCTGCGGGGCGACCTGGAATACCGAAGAAATCGAGAACGCGGTCTGTGGCAAAGCCCTTGCCTACCTCCGCGCGATCGTCGGCAAGCCCGCCCGGCCAGATATGCGAGCCGCCGCCGATACGGATGTGCTGCAGCGGAGCCTTACAACCAATCCACGTTTGCTGCAGAGCGTTGTTAACCAGCTGCGTCGTTGAGATCTGCGTGGTGCATTCATTCCGGCGCCGGTTTTGCTCCATGACTTCCGCTACCGAATCGTACTTAGTGGCATGACGGGTTCCGCCGTAGTACTCCACCACGGGGTCATCGGTGCCGTGCATATCGAGGCGGCCGACTGGGGCTTCCGAACAGCCCTGGTGAATGCCCTCATAATAGGCCGCAGACACCGTTGCGATAGAGCGGAAAGTCTCCGGCATACGGCACGCCAAAAAGGCAGCAAATCCACCGCCGTTGGATAGGCCCGCGGCAAAGATACGGTCATCATCTACCGCATAGGTAGCACGCAAGCTATCAACCATGTCTGCAACGAATTTAAGGTCTTCTTCCTCGCTCGTTTTCGCATAAGGCGCCGGCGTCCAAGCATTATCCTCACCTTCTGGATAAACCAGAATGGCCTTCGCGGAGTTGAACTCCGTATAGCCCTCAATGGTCTTGGGTTTCTCGCCCCAACCGTGGAAGACCATCACCACTGGCCAGCGCTTATCCGCGTCATAGTCTTCCGGCACATGCAGCAGGAAGTTGCGGCCATTCGGCATATTAATCTGCTTGGTTTGACCTGGCTCCGGGCCATCCAAAGGCGCTGAGACAGGGATGCCGAGGTCAGAGTCCTTATCCCAGAGCGTTCCGGACTCTGGCGCAGGCTCCTGCGTTGGCGTTGCCGAACAAGCTGTGGCAAAAGCCAAATTTAGACAAAACAGCACAAGCAGTGATTTCTTTAGGCTGCTCCGAGTAGAGCTGGCAAAAGCCCACCACAAGTTGGAACAACGAGCATTAAGGGACACCTTCTTAGTCACGTCCTTTCTGCCACGCGTTCCACAATTGTTGATATCGGCCTTTAGAATCTAGCAGCTGCGCATGAGTGCCCTGTTCAATCACACGGCCATCTTCCATAACCAGCACACAATCAGCCTTGGCGGCTTGGTCAAGACGGTGGGCAACCATAAGTGACGTGCGTCCTTTTGTGACGGCATCGGCAGCCGCGTCGAGTGCGCCCGCACCACGCGAACCGGCCTCCGCAGTTGCCTCATCTAGCACCACGATTGCCGGATCCAGCAACATGATACGAGCCAGCGCCAGTTGTTGCGCTGCAACGGGGTCCAGCTGAATGCCCCAAGCGCCCACGACTGTATCAAGGCCATCGGCCAAGTCCTCAACCCAGTGCGCCTGCACGGCACGCAGTGCCTGCCAGATTTCCTCATCACTGGCATCGGGTTTTCCCAGGGACAAGTCATCGCGCAGCGTGCCGGAAAAGACGTGGACTTCCTGGGAGACCATGGCCAGGCGGGTAACTCGCTCGGCGTCGGAAAGCCGCGAGACCTCTACCCCATCAACCTTGACGCTGCCAGCACTCGGCACGCGCAGGCCAGCCAGCAGCGCCGCAACTGTAGTCTTTCCCGCGCCGGAAGCACCCACCAGTGCGATGGACTGGCCTGGCGCGATGCTGACGTTGACATCACGCACCGCCCACGCGTTATCGCCATAGCTAAAGCTAACGTCCTCCATCGCGACCTCACCGCGCGGAGCCGGAGCACCCGCGGGCGGAATTGCCGCGGGCGGATCCGTGGTAACGCCAACGATGCGTGCGAGAGAGGCATAGCCCGACTGAACCGTATCCAGCACGCGCATAAGCCCGAGCAGCGGGCCACGCAGACGGATAAGCATCAGCATCGCCGCCGTTACTGAACCCACCGTCATCGCGCCCTGCGTTGTGACCCAAAAGCCCACCAAAAGGCCGACGCTCAACATCACCAGCTCCACGGTGGTGATCCATAGCTGCAAGACCATCATCGTGCGCCTTGCGGCGAAGCCATGCTCAACTACTTCACGGGACGCGCTATTGATGCGATCACGCATCTGTGGCTCCATCTGATAGGCCCGCACAGTGGCACGGCCGCGGATTGTCTCCAGGATGCGTCGCGCACGCTCCGCCATGGAGGCGCGCTCGTCTGCATAGCGCTGCGGCGCATGGCGCAAGTAGTTGCGCGCGGCAAAGAAATAAATCGGCGCGGCACAAACCACCACCAGCAAGAACTGCCAGTCCAGGGTTACCAGGGCGATGGCGGTAGTACAGATGGCAAACAGCGAGCTCGTAAGAACCGGCACTGTCTCTGTCACGGCGGAGGAAAGCTCGGCGACGTCATCCGTTGAACGTGAGACTAAATCGCCTGAGCCAGCCTCCTCCACGCGGTGGACCGGCAGGCCCAAGGCCGTGCCGACAGTCTCCTCGCGCAGGTTCGCAATTACTCGCTCAGTAACGCGCGATAGTAGGTAGAAACCGACTGCGGAAAGCCCCGCCGAGGCAATCGCAACCACGATGAGCCCAATGCCAATGCCGCTGAGACTGCGCAGCTGCCCGCTCTCCTCAACTACCGCATCGACAATCTTGCCCAGCAGCACCGGGATATAGACATTGGCCACCGCGCCACCGGTAAGCAATGCCAGCGCCAGGAAACAGACCTTGCCCGCATTCGGTAACGCCTTCACGTGTTCGCCCACCCTGCGGCGGACCTGTGGCCAGGTTGCAGTAGGAAAACGCATTAGATGTCCTCCCCTTCGCTCGCATGCGCGGCTGCAGCAGGCTCGCTCACACTATCGGCCACTGCGGTCCATGCAGGAGCATTGGTATATACCACGGTGATCATCCCGCGGCGGGCGTCACGCACGCGCTCAGCGACGACCTGTTCTGTCACCGAGTCCAGCGCAGTGGTCGGGTCCTGCAGAACGAGTATCTGGGCATCAGCCGCTATGGCGCGCGCCAACGCAACGCGCTGACGCTGACCACCAGACAGCGCACCGCCGTTTTCGCCGACCTCCTTTTCCAGACCGCCGGGAATATCCTCCGCCGCCGCGACATGCAGCGCTCGTTGCGCCGCAGCCTTATCCGCAGCAATGTTGGACGCAACGGAACCTGCAAAAAGATCCGCCGCATGCGGAGCAACTAGGTAACGATTCCGCGGCAGGTCAACAAGTTCCTCAGGCGCCGCCCCCTTGATGACGTGCAGGCCAGGCTGCCAGCCAGGATCCCTAGCATCCGCCGCCTCACGGAAAGGCGCGTTGAGCAAAGCCGTAATGCGGCGACCACTGGCTTGCGCAGCCGCCCACCGCGAGGCAATGTTTTTGCCCATCATCGTCATCGGCGTGATGACGAACTGCGTTAGGCCGACCACTGTAATGAGTTGCCCAACGCTCATCGCGCCCTTTACCGCCATCGCCGCGGCGGCCAAAGCCACCACGATGACGTAAATGGAACCGACCGCTTCCGTCGTGGCATTCAGCCGCGCGCGGGCACCGTTGGCAGAAACCGTCTTTGTATAGGCCGTGTCCGATACCAACGAATAACGGCGCCGCACCGTCGCGATAGCGCCTAGGCCTTTCAGAATGCGCAGGCCGTCAACCACATCGGTGGCCATCGCGGAAGCTTGTGCCAGGGCAGCCTGACGCGCGCCCGAGCGCCGCCGCAAAGGCTTCGCCGCACGCAGAGAAAACCAAACCACCAGCGGTCCCCCGAGCAAGATCGCAATTCCCAGCGCCCAATTAACGCGCGAAGTCATCACCGCGACGTAGACAATGGCGCTAACTTCCGCCACGGGAAAGACAGTCATGATGACCGCATCAGACACGCGCTTGGTATCTGAGGACGCGATGGACAATAACTCGCCCGCCGTATGTTTAGCACCGCCAATCCCACGGGGATCCTGAATGCGATCCGTCACCGCCATGCGCAAGTCATGGCCAACCTCCAGCATGGCTCGGGAAAACATTCCGCGCGCGCACCATGCCGCCGACGCATTAACGCAAAAAATAGCAAGCAAAATCCCCAACCAGCGCAGCAAAGAGGAAAAGGACTGATAAGCAATCGCTCCATCGATAGCGTTTCCTACAACAACTGGGGTCATGCCGTTGCACAAGAATGAAACGGACATCAATACGGCCGCAGGGATCGTCTTTTCGCGCCGAGAAAACACGGTCTTTAAAAGCCACCGTGAATCCTGAGGTACGGGAAGTCTCGACATGGTGACCCATTCTATTTCAGCTTGGATAATTTTCCGGAACCGTCTAACACGGTAGGTTATAAGTCCATATGACTTCTCAACTGCCCAACCCCGCGCACTATCCGAGTTACCGCAAGGCCTCGGAGAAGCAAACCCCTACCTTCAAGGGGGCGGAACATCGTACAGCCTCCGCACGTGCTTTCGTGCAGGGCGCCGATAACTACCATGACGTGCGCCCCAGCTACCCTGCCGAAGTAGCCGCACTAATAGCGGATGCCCACACAGTGGTCGATATCGGCGCTGGCACCGGCAAGCTCACGCAGACCCTGCACAATCCCGTCGTTCTGGCCTGCGACCCTTCCCCCGACATGACGCGCGTGCTGCGCACCCAGCTTGGTATTCCAGCCTGGCGGGCGGTGGCGGAGAGCACTGCGCTTGCCGACGCCTCCGTGGACGCCATTGCCTGCGCCCAGACCTGGCACTGGGTCGATGTGGAAAAAGCCTGTAGAGAATTCGATCGCATCGTGCGGCCAGGCGGCAAGGTGCTTCTAGTGTGGAACCCCCTCGACGTCGGCGCCGTCCCGTGGATCCTGCGCCTGGCCCGCATCATGCACTCCGGCGATATCCAGCGCCCCGGCTTTCTCCCCGAGCTTGCCCCTCCCTGGGAAATCGAGCGCGAACTGCGGCTTAACTGGGCGCATACGCTCTCCCCGGAACAGCTACATCAATTGATGCACACCCGCTCTTATTGGCTGCGCAACGGAGAAAAGATCCATGAGCGCATGACCTATAACCTTAATTGGTACCTCTTCGAGCACATGGGCTTTGCACCCGGCCAGCTAATCGACATCCCGTATCGCACGGATGCCTTTTTGCTGCGCCGAGCGCACTAGAACCAGAAGAGTCTAGAACTAGAGAAGTACTGTCGCCAGCAGGGAGCCCACGACGCAGGAGGTAAACACCGAGATCGCGCCGGGGATGATGAAGGAATGGTTTACCACGAACTTGCCAATGTGCGTGGTGCCGGTGCGGTCGAACCCGATGCAGGCAAGGTCCGAAGGGTAGGTCGGCAGGATGAAGTAGCCATAGGCGGCACCGTAGAAGCCAACAATGATGGCTGGGTCAATGCCCAGGGACAGTCCGATCGGCGCAATGGCTACCAGAGCGGCGGCCTGGGAGTTGACCAGCTTGGACACGACGATCAGGACGATGGCATAAGCCCACGGAGCGGACTCCACAATTCCGCCCAGATTAGATTCCAGAGAGTCGATGTGGGCTTCGAAGAAGGTATCGGCCATCCAGGCCACGCCGAAGACCGAGAACACTGCGGTCATGCCCGCCTTGAACACTGGCGTGGAGGCGATCTTCTTGTTGTCGACGTCGCAGAAAATCAGGATGATTGCACCGGCAACCAGCATGACCATTTGAATGACCAGGTTCATCGACAGGGCCTTCAGCTCGCCGTCCTCATTCGGGAAGGAAGGACGCAGGACGTCGAATGCGCCCAAGATGACCACGATAGCGATGGCGGATAGGAAGACTGCAACGGAGCGCTTTGCCGACGCCGGGAATACCTCGTCCAGCAGGGAGTGGCTGGAGGCGGAGATGGTCTTGGCAAACTCTGGATCCTTCATCTTCTCTTGGAAGACCGGGTCCTTATCAAGGTCTTTACCGCGACGCAGCGACCAAAGGGCAGCCAGGAAGACGCCGGAAAGCGATGCCGGAATGGCGACCATGAGGATCTGCGGGATGGAATAAGACGTGCCGGTGATACCAGCGTTCTCAGCAATAATGGAGGCAAGGGACACCGTAGCAACGGAAACTGGCGAGGCGGTGATACCCATTTGCGCAGAGATCGAAGCAACCGCCATTGGGCGCTCCGGGCGAATGCCCTTCTTCAGGGCGATGTCCTCGATGATGGGAAACATCGTGTAGACCACGTGGCCGGTACCGCATAGAACGGTCAGGAACCAGGTGGTAAGCGGAGCCAAGATGGTGATGCGTTCTGGATGCGCACGCAGGAATTTCTCCGCGAACTGCATCATCACTTCGAGGCCCCTCGCCTGCTGCAGCGTAGCCGCACAGCCAATGACGGCGATGATGGTCAGCATCACGTCCACCGGTGGCTCGCCCGGAGCTAGGCCGAAGACGAAGACCATGACGATAAGGCCGATGCCGGAGATAAGGCCCAAGCCGAGGCCGCCGTAGCGGGTGCCGAGCAACAGCGCGGAGAGAATGACGATGACTTGAAGAACGATCGCCACTACTGAGGCGGGATCGAGAACTGAGGCTAACATGTCGTGCCTTTCGGAAAACCAAATCAATTACACATATTTAAATTATTCGAACGGGCATAACATCACAGAACCAAAAAGGCGAGCTATTCGTCACACCTTGCGGGGGTGGAAAATAGCTCGCCTTTTGATCGCGTTAGCGCTTAGAGTTCTTACCGCGACGCTCGCGCACGCGCACCGCGATGCGCACCGGAGAACCGTGGAAGCCGAAACGCTCGCGGAACTTGCGCTCCAGATAGCGACGATAACCAGCGTCCAAGAAGCCAGTAGTAAACAGCACTATTGTTGGCGGCTGCGTCGATGCCTGCGTAGCAAAGAGCACGCGCGGCAGGCGGTTGTTCTTCATCGGCGGCGGGTTCGCAGCGATAGCCTCACGCAGCCAGTTGTTAAGCTGGCCGGTGGATACACGCTGATCCCAGCTCTCCAGGGCCTCGATCATCGCCGGCTCCAGGCGCTGCAGGGCGCGGCCGGTCTGCGCGGAGATGTTGACGCGGGTAACCCATGGCAGGTGGCGCAGCTGCTCGTCGATCTCGCGATCCAGGTAGTAGCGGCGGTCCTCGTCCATCAGGTCCCACTTGTTGAACGCGATGACTAGAGCCTTGCCGGATTCGAGAACCATGTTGAGCACACGCTGGTCCTGTTCAGAGACCTCCTCGGAGGCGTCGATAAGCATGATGCACACCTCAGCAGCGTCAATTACGCCGCGGGTACGCAGCGAAGCGTAATACTCGTGCCCTTGCGCGTTCTTGACTTTCTTGCGCAGGCCAGCAGTATCGATGAACTTCCAGAGACGCTGATCAAGCTGCACCAGTGAGTCAACTGGGTCGACCGTAGTACCCGCCACATTGTCCACGACGGAGCGTTCCTCGGAGGTCAGCTTATTCAGCAGCGAGGACTTACCAACGTTCGGCTTACCCACCAGCGCCACGCGACGCGGTCCGGAAGTAATCGAAGAATGGCGCGGCTCCTCGGGGAAAAGACGCAGGATCTCATCGAGAACGTCCGCGCCACCGCGACCATGCTGCGCAGAAACCGGCCAAGGATCGCCCAAGCCCAAAGCGTAGAACTCGGCCATATCGGCGTACATGGTCTCAGAATCGAACTTGTTGGAGACCAAGATGACCGGAACCTCGGACTTTTGCAGCTTGCGTGCCATAACAGAGTCGGTCTCGGTGATGCCGACCTTCGTGTCGACCACGAAGACGATGACATCTGCAGTTGCCATGGCCTGCTCTGCCTGGCGAGCAATAGCAGCGTGGATGCCCTTGACGTTCGGGTCCCAGCCGCCAGTGTCCTGGACGAGGAAGCGCTGGCCGTTCCAGTCTGCGATATAGGAAACGCGGTCACGGGTAACGCCTGGGTGATCCTCCACCACTGCCTCACGGCGGCCCAAGAAACGGTTTACGAGGGAGGACTTGCCCACGTTTGGGCGACCAACAACAGCCACGGTGCAGAGGTTTTCCTCGGTGTGGGAATCCTGCACGCCGAAGGCACGGGAAAGTTCTTCCCACTCCTCCTCGCTCATTGGCTCTTCGCCGTCAGACTCATAGTCTTCACCGAAGTCGGCGTCGCCGAACTCGGAATCATCAAACTCACCGTTCTCGAGCTCCGACTCGTCGAATTCGTAGTCGAATTCTTCGGCATCGAAATCGCTCGGGGCCCAGCCGCCGTGCGGGTCACGGGCTACTTCTTCTTCGAGCTTTCCCACTGGATAGTGGAACTGGGTATCGAAGTCGCCTGCGGCGTTATTGTCTTCTTGACCTGCAAAACCCTTAGACATGTGCAGACTCCTTCACAATTTCGGTGAGAGCGTCGAGGACCTCTTCCAGGCTCATGAAAGAGGTATCGACGAGGGTGGCGTCTTCAGCTGGACGCAGCGGCGAGGTGGCGCGGGAAGAATCCGCGGCATCACGGCGCTCGACGTCTGCCAAGACGGTGGCGAAATCAGATTCCAAGCCTGCGGCGAGGTTCTGATCGTGGCGGCGCTGGGCGCGTACCTCAGCGGAGGCGGTCATGAATGCCTTCGCCGGGGCGTCGGCAAGCACCACAGTTCCGATGTCGCGGCCTTCAACGATGGCGCGGTGCGCATCCCGGGCTAGCTTGCGCTGCAGCTCCACCAAGTTCTGGCGAACCTCGGGGACCGCCGAAACTGCGGAAACGTTGCGGGTGACTTCGTCCTCACGGATGACGCGGGAGACGTCCTCTCCGTCGAAGAGGACCTGCTTGGAATCCGGATCATCGGAGACCTCCAGCGGCAAGTCTGTAGTGGTCTTGATGACCGCATCCGTGTCAGCTGGGTCGATGCCAGCGCGCAGAACTGCGAGCGTGGCAACGCGGTACATGGCGCCAGTGTCGACGTACTTTGCGTCGAGGCGCTTAGCCAAAGCACGGCAGGTGGTGGACTTGCCGGTGCCGGAGGGACCGTCGACGGCCAGGATGAGGCCGCCTTCAGGCATGTTTGAAATCATGTTTCCTTCCATTACATCCCCACCGCCTTGTAAAGGCTGGCCAACTCGCTGGAGTTGAGCGCACGCAAGATACCTGGCTTCATCTCGCCCAGCTGCAGGGTGTGCAGCTTGGTGCGAACCAGACGCTGGACTGGGAAGCCAGCTTCCTTGAGCATGCGGCGGACGATGTGCTTGCGGCCCTCGTGCAGTTCAACGCGAACCAAGGAATAGCCTTGGTTCTTGTCCACGACCTGGACATAGTCGGCCTTTGCCAAGCCGTCCTCGAGCTCCACCCCTTCCTTCAGGGTTCGTACCAAGCCATTGCCAGCCTCGCCTAAAACGGTAGCGAGGTAGGTCTTGCGCACCTCGTACTTCGGGTGCATCAGGCGGTTGGCCAGCTCACCATCATTGGTGATGAGGATAAGGCCCTCGGTATCGGCGTCCAGACGGCCGACGTGGAACAGACGCTGGCCTGCGGCCACGCGTTCACCGATGAGGTCGCCGATGCAGGGGCGGCCCAGTTCATCGCTCATGGTGGACTGCAGACCGCGCGGCTTGTTGAGGATGAAGTACTGGGTTTCCTCATTGACGTTGATGCGCACGCCGTCGACGCGGATGATGTCCACGTTTGGGTCGACGCGTACGCCCTGCTGCATGATGATCTTGCCGTTAACCTCAACGCGGCCGGCATCGATCATGATTTCGGCGTGACGGCGGGAGGCAACACCTGCCTTGGCCAAGACCTTCTGGAGGCGTTCGCCCTTGGAGTTATTCGACTTGCCTTCGGTCAGCCAATCTGCGCCCAGTTCGCGGGCGACGGAATCTGCGGTGGCCTTCTTTTTCCTATTTGCGCGTTCACGCTTGTCGACGTGTTGATGGCGGGCCGGCTTCGCATTGGAGACAAGCATCTCGCTGTCTCGCTGCTTCTTTTCCGGTGTGCCGTCTCGGCGAGCGGGTGGGGTCACAATAAGTGTCCTTATCAGTAGAAGTTATGAAGTTACCTGCGCAATGCTACCCCACTGCCGCGCACCGTGCGAATACCTAATATTCGGAATCGATCTGTTCCATATCCGGCAAAAGCGGTGCAAGATCCGGCAGGCGCTCCAGCGAGTCAATGCCCAGCAGCTCCAAGAAAAGCTCGGTGGTTTCGTAGCGGTGTGCTAGGCCTTCCTGCGGCAGCTCGCGTACGAGACCACGCACGGTGAGCGTGCGCATCACACCATCGACGTTGACGCCACGCACCGCAGCAACCTGGGCGCGGGTGACCGGCTGGCGATAGGCAACCACAGCAAGGGTTTCCAGCGCCGCACGGGAGAGCTTGGTCTGCGAGCCATCAAGCAAGAACTCTTCTACCGCATCCGCGTTTTCCTGGCGGGTATAAAAGCGCCAGCCCTCCGCCGTCTCGCGCAGATCAATCCCCGATCCGCGGGAATCGAATTCGCGTTGGATCGCCCGCAAGTGATCACTGACCACGGACTCCTCTAGGTCGAGCGCGCGAGCCAAAGACTCAACGGAGGCCGGCGAATCAATCACCAGAAGAATCGATTCAAGGCGCGAACGTTGCTGCGAGATTAGCGGAAGTTCCATGCCGGATACTGTACTGCACCGACACAGCTGGCCTAATGCGAGCCGGCATTAATCCCAGGCCGGGATTTACTCCACCGGTCTAATCCCAGTTGGAAGCCGCCACCACGGCAGGGTCCACGTCGAGACCGGTCCAGCTAAGTTCCAGTGGCCCGAGGGACTCTGGCTGCTCGGCGTCGACAGCCTTGGCCTTGTAGAGCTCCAGCAATGCCAAGAAGCGGCCGACAACCTCCATCGAGACGGTGCAATCACGCGTGAGAGCAGCAAAGCTCATCCACTGGCCCTCGCCCAGCAACTTAAGTGTGCTGAGGATCTTGCCGGCCTGTTCCGGCACAGACACTGCCACTTGGTGAATATGGCCCGTAGCCACCTCATCCGGCGGCTTGGGGCGGAATACGCTGGCAGCCAGCTCGGCAAACGAGGCCGGCGTATGGCCCAGGCGGACCGGCGGGAGAAGTTCCACGAAAGCCTTCTCCATGGAGACGGCACGCGGATAGCGGCGCCGCGCCTGTCGCTGCCATTGGGCGAATTGGTCGGCAACTTGCTTATAAGCCTTGTACTGCAGAAGCCGGGCGAAGAGAAGGTCGCGCGTTTCGAGCAGCTCAAGGTCTTCCAGATCGTCGACATCGCCGCGCGGCAAGAGGCGGGCCGCCTTCAAATCCAGCAACGTGGCAGCCACGAGAAGAAACTCGGTGGTTTCATCCAAATCTGCAGTAGCCCCCAGCTGGCGGGTGTACGCGACGAACTCATCGGTGACCTCAGAAAGCGCCACTTCAGTTACGTCCAACTTTTTCGACTGAATCAGCTGGAGCAGCAGATCAAAAGGGCCCTCGAAGTTGCGCAGTGCAATTCGAAAGCCCGTAATCTCCGGTTGGGTCACGGATAAACTTCCTAGACGGTGGAGCGCTCAATAACCTCTTTAGCGAGGTTGCGGTATTGCTGCGCCGCCTGGGAGCTCGGTGCCCAGCTGGTAATCGGCTCACCGGCCACGGAAGTCTCCGGGAAACGGACCGTACGCGTGATGACGGTGTCGAAGACCTTGTCACCGAAGTACTCGACAACACGGTCCATGACCTCGCGGGCATGCTTGGTGCGGCGGTCAAACATGGTGACCAGGATGCCCATGACCTCAAGGTCGAAGTTAATGCGCTCGGAAACTTTGTCCACGGTATCGGTCAAAAGAGCCAGACCGCGCAAGGAGAAGAACTCGCACTCCATCGGAATAATGACGCCCTGGGAACACGCCAAAGCATTGACCGTAAGCAGGCCCAAAGAAGGCTGGCAATCAATGATGATGAAGTCGTAATCACGGCGAATCGGGCGCAGCGCACGGGCCAAGGTGTGCTCACGGCCAACCTCGTTGACCATCTGAATCTCGGCGGCCGACAAGTCAATGTTGGCCGGCACAAGGTCGAGGTTCGGTACACCAGTGTGCTGGATGGCGGAATGGATAGAAGTCTGGCTATCCAACATCACGTCATAGATGGTGTCCTCGATTTGGTCATGGGTCAGGCCCAAGCCTGCGGACAGTGCACCCTGCGGGTCCAAGTCAACGAGCAAGACTCTACGGCCCAGCTCTGCAAGGCACGCGCCCATGTTGATGGTCGAGGTGGTCTTGCCAACGCCACCTTTTTGATTACACATCGAGATGATGGTTGCTGGCCCGTGCTTTTCCAACGGAGCTGGATCTGGCAGCTCACGGATTGGACGCCCAGTCAGCCCCACCTGCGCTTCAGAGGCTGCAAACAGTCCCTCTTCGCCCACAGTCACACCTGCTTCCTTGACCACAAATCGATCACCAATGCCACCCGATGCGAGTGGCTGATTACAACGTTGTGATTATAGAGTACCCGCTTTGACCCTTTTGTCGCGATAAAGCGTACCTATCCAGCCTCTTGGCTTGATTTACGGCGACGCGAAAGCAGCCATCCCAGCACAATTAAGAGCAGAACGCCGCCGGCACCAATAGCCCACGGAAGAATCGAAGAACCATTCTTCGAATCCGCATTGGCACCTTCACCGGAGCCATTGTCAGGGTTGGGCACTTCCCCGGCAGTTTCCTTATTTGGGTCCGTCAGCGTCACTACGAGCACCGCCGCGTTATCGGAATCGCGGACCAGCTCCATGATGAACGGGTTATCCGGGGTTTGGCCTTCCGGATAGGTCAGTTCAAGCGTGCGCGAGGACTTATCCACCTTGCGCTTAACGCCCTTGATGAACTCGCCCTTCGCATTGAGATAGCGCAACGTAACGCCAGCCTCGTCGGTGTCCTTGAAGCGGTTATACAGATCCAGCGCCTGCATCACACCCATTTGCGCCGTGATGGTCTGGCCTTCAATCGTTGCATCCAGGTTGATGTACTCCGCCTGCGACACATCGACTCCACCTGCTGCCGCCGGATTATTCGCAGGGTCACCGCCTGGCACACCGCCCTGGGTGCCATTGCCACTAGCAGCGCCACCATCAGCGCCAGTCCCGGAACCAGAATCTTCACCAGCAGAACCACCGTCGCCGTTATCACCGCCGCCAGCGCCTTCACCAGTGGCACCGCCACCAGGCGGGCCACCGGCAGCACCACCGCCGCCATGCAGCACTGCCCCGCCGTCTCCGCCATTGGCGATGTCCTCGCCTGCATTATTCAGGTCTTCCTGGGTGACCGAACCATCGGCCACGAGCGTCAGGCTAATGGTCGTGCCTTCGTAGGTTACCGGCACCGTGACTTGGCCGCCTTCGGGCGGTGCGGTAATCGTGGCTGATCCGCCGGAGGCATTGATGTTCCAGCCCTCACCGGCATAACTTACGTCCACAGGGACCGGTAAAGACACGGTCGAAGTTTGGCCCGCTGGGACAGAGACTGAGGCGTCCTGTGCCTGCGCAGGCGCTACCGCCAGCACCATCGCCACTACCGCTGTTGCGGCAGCCAGCTTTGCCCCGCGCGTTACACCGGCAAGATTTTTCAGCATGTTCTACTTACTTTCCTGTCTATTTTTAAATTCGTTTAAGCCTAAGCCCTGGGATGCGCCGTGCGCCAGACTTCGCGCAGAGAATCCGCAGTGACGTGGGTATAGATCTGAGTCGTTGTCACCGAGGAATGCCCCAGCAGCTCCTGCACGGTACGCACGTCCGCACCGCCTTCTAATAGGTGCGTGGCAAAGGAGTGGCGCAGCGTGTGCGGTGAGATTGACTTTTTAATCCCGGCCCGCGCGGCGGCCTGTTTCAACACCGCCCATGCGCTTTGGCGAGACAGAGACCCACCGCGCGTATTGAGAAATAGTGCATGGGACTTGCCCTTCGACAGAACCGGCCGGCCCCGCACCAAGTACTCCTCCACGGCCTTTTGCGCCTGTGATCCCACCGGAACCAAGCGCTGCTTATCGCCCTTACCGGTTAACATCAACATGCCATCGTTTTCGGTTACATCATCAACAGTTAAAGAGGTGACCTCCGTGATGCGTGCACCCGTGCCGTAGAGCAATTCCAGCAGCGCACGGTCGCGAATATCAATCGGAGTGGCCACTTCCCCCGTAGGCACCGAATCGAGTAGCTTTTCTACCTCCTCAATCTGCAGGGTTTCCGGCAGGTGCTGCGCATTCTTCGGAGGAGTCACTTCACTAGCCACATCCACATCGAGGATGCCCTCAGCCACGGCGAACTTGTGCAGCCCACGGGCGACGATGAGAGCCCTGCTTGCCGACGACGCGGCCATCGAGCCGCGCAAAAACTTCAGGTAGTTTTCAACCATGCCACGGTCGACTGCCGCTAAATCATCCACCCCATTGTCAGCCAGCCAGCCCAAATAGCGACGCACATCCCTGCGATAGTTGCTCAAGGTATTGGCCGAAGCGCCTCTTTCCACCGCTAGGTGGTTGAGCCACGTCGCAGCTAGTCCCTCCGCCTTCACAGCTTCTTCAAGTCAGGGCCAGGGCGACGCGCAGCCATCGCGGTCGGGCGCAGCTCGAAAGGCTCGTCCACGCTACGCGTCTTGCGGCCGCCGCGATAAACAACATAGGCCGCCAAGATGCCGGTGGCCGCTATCGAATTGACGATGTCACCAGAAATCACTCGATCGACCGCCTCATCAAGCGGCACCCACGCGAAGTCCATGTCGGCTTCCTCATCGCCTTCAGCATCCATTCGCGGGACAGCACTTAACCCACGGGATAAAAACACGCGCACGGCTTCCTCGCAGAAGCCCGGCGAGGTGATTATATCCGCAAGCACGGACCAGTCTTCAGCGGCCAACCCGGCTTCTTCCTGCAGTTCCCTCTTCGCTCCGGTGAGTTCGTCCTCCCCCTTGATGTCGAGCAAGCCAGCAGGAAGCTCCCACAGGCGCCTATCCGCACTACGGCGATATTGATTGACCATGGCGATGCGCTCTTCATCATCCACCGCGACGATAGCCACAGCGCCAAAGTGCTCTACTACCTCACGGTAGGCGGTGGTCCCGCCCGGCATCACTACTTCGTCCCGGCGCACTGCGATAATCGGGGCGTCGAGAAGCAGCTCACTGCTGCGTACCTCGAAGTCATGAGCCATTTAGAGATCCTCCGGCAGGCTCGGCGCCGCCGCATCGGCTGAGGAAGCAGCACCATAGGCACCCTTGCCTCCGTCGAGCTGCTCCTTTGCCGCCATAACCGCAGCCATGCGCGAGGTGGTGCGGTCGATGGAGTCCACCGTCGAGATATCGGATTTGGCCTCACGCAGCTTGCCAATGACGCGATCTTCGGCAGCCTGCTCTACGCGTGTTGCCACCACAGTGTTTCCGCCGGCCGCGTCTAGGGCCTCTAGGAAATTGACCGTCTGATCGGTGTAGTAACCAGGAAAGCCCTTACCACCGACGTAAACCACGGCCTGTGCAGGCAAAATAGTCCCGTCTTCATAGTCGATATAGCCAGCATCGCGCAGCGCCTGCAGCAGGTTCGCACGGTCCTTGGTAGAAGATAGTGGCTCGGTGGTCTTCGGGTCCATCAGCAAGGCCGCGGCCAGCGCCTGACCGGAGTGCGTGCCTGCATCTACCTTCTTGGGATCAAGCTTGGCACCCGCCGGCAATGCGCTAGTAACCAAAGAAAGCAGCTTATCCGCGCCCTCCTGGCGGTAGAACTCGTCCGTTAGCTTAATCTCGCCAGCGTCTTCGGCATCCGCAGACTTGAGCAAGCTACGGATTGCGCGCACGTCGCCCTCGCTGGCTTCCCCAGTAGAGATAACCAGCACGGGACGCTGCGCCAAGCTGCCATCAACTACGACGGGAGCCAGTTTGTCAAGGACGGAGTCGCTAGAGTCTGCCTGTGCCTTAAGCACTTCCTCATTCTGAGCCTTCTTCTGGAACTCCTCGCGTAGCGATGAATCGCCTCCGGCGCCGCCCGACGGCATATTCGGAGCAATCGCCAGCGCCCCCAAGGCCACGCCCACGGCGGTGCCGAAACCAAGACCAGCAACAAGAAGTGACTTACCCGCCATTACTTAAACCATCCTTGCACGCTCAAAGCAAAGTTATTCCAGGTATCGATGAGGTTCTGACCGAAGGAAGCGTCGCCGCCCAAGCCCACGATGATGACTATCACGGCCAGCGCAACCAGGATGCCAAGCAGAGCCCAGAGCCATCCGATGCCGCCGGAGCTCGGGTTGGTGTAAAGGTTGATGACGGAATCGGCATCCACCAGGCGCGTGCCCGCCTTCATACGGGAAAGCATCGCAGCCGGAGTAGCGTGCTCTTGCTTAGCAAAGATATCGTCCAGGTCCAGGGAGCGCCCGACCTGCACAATCATCTGGGCGCCGTGATAATCAGCCAGCAGCAACGCAAGATCGGTGGCGGAGTCTGTTGCCGCCGGGAAGGTCATCGCACCGATGCCTAGGTCTTGGATGCGCTCAAGGCCCTCCGCGGTGCCGTCTGGATCTGCAGGCAAGATAACGCGCGCACCGCAGCGCAGAGTCTCGGAGCTAATCTCGGAAGGATCACCGACAATAAAATCCGGCTTATAGCCCAAATCCACCACGGTATCTGCTGCAGAATCCACACCAATGATGATCGGTTCGTATTCGCGGATGAAGTTGCGCAGCAGCTTCACCTTGTTGCGATGGTCCGTGGACGGCGAGACAACCAACACCTTGCGGCCTGCCATCTCAGTGCCGGAATCCGGAACGCCCAGGCCGTCGATAAGCAGCGGACCCTCGGAATGGATGAACTCGATGGAGTTGCCGAAGAAAGCCTCCATATGGTCAATCAGCTCGCGTTGTGCGGAGGAAAAATTCTTCTCGGCCTTCTCGCGGCTCACAACCTTGCCCGTGGCCACCTCGGTATCGCCAATGAAGACGGCGCCTTCCTCATTAATCCGCGCCTTCTTGCCGTCCTTAAAGCTGGAGACGAATTCCTCGCCCACGCCCTCGATCAGGGTCACACCAGCGTCCAACAGCATGTGCGGGCCGTAGTTCGGGATGGACCCGGTGGTAAATTCTGCGACGTTCAGGACAGCTGCAGGCTTGATATCGACCAGCATCTGCGCTTCCTGACGGGAAATATTGGCGGCATTGATGACGGCAAAGTCACCTTCGACGAACTTCTTCATGCCCTTTCCGCCCGGGGTGCAGTCACGCAGCGCACCGTGTTCACCAGGCAGATCGGAGTTACGGGAAAACAGACTCATGTCTGCCATTGTCCCCCGTCACAAACTTAAATTGTGGAAGGCGCGCGGAACGCTGCCACTTCTGCCTGAGCGCGATCGAACAATTCCTGTGCATGCGCGCGGCCGGTCTCCGTATCATCCAGACCCGCGAGCATGCGGGCAAGTTCTTCTACCCGCTCGCTAGCGCTGAGATCGCTGACACCGGAGGTGAATTTCTCCTTCGAGACATGCAGGTGACTATCTGCATAGGCGGCAACCTGTGGCAGGTGGGGGACCACGATGACCTGGTTGGAGGTAGCTAGACGCGCTAGGCGACGCCCGATTTCTACCGCGGCGCGGCCGCCCACGCCGGCGTCGACCTCGTCGAAGACCATGGTCGCACCATCTCCATCCGCCAGTACGACCTCCAGCGCCAGCATGACGCGGGAAAGCTCGCCGCCAGAGGCCGCGCCTGCCAGCGGCTTGCCGTTGAGTTGAAACTCCACCTCGTCGGCACCGGTCTTGGAGTACTTCGCTTCCCGGATTTCCACGTTGAGCGCGGAATTCGGCATGGCAAGTCCGTGGATTTCCTCGGTGACCTGCTTACTTAGGTTCTTCGCGGCCTTCTTGCGGGCCTTGGTCAGCGCGCTGGCCTTAGCTACCATTTGTTTCTCGGCCTCCATGACCTTAGCCTTGAGCTCTTCCAAAACCTCGGCGGAGGTGTCCATGGAGTCGAGTTTTTCTGCCGCGGCGTCACGCCAAGTCAAAACGCCGTCGATGTCTGCGGCATACTTGCGGGTCAGCTGCTTCAGATCTTGCTGACGGCGCAGTGATTCTTCGAGCAGGTTTGGGTCGGCAGGAAGCGATTCTAAGTACGTGCCCAGCTCGGCGGCGATATCGGAGACCTGGCTGGTGATATCGCTCAATCGTTCGCCCAATGCCGCGAGCTCCTTATCGCTAGAGCCCACCAACGCGGTGCTGGCACGACCCAACAATGCGGAGGCAGCCTCGGCCTCGCCAAAAGAATCATCGCCGTCTACGGCCGAAAGCGCGGTCGCTGCCGCCTCGCGTAAGGTATCAACGTCCTGCAAGCGCTGGATGAGGGTAACAAGCTCGGTGTCCTCGCCCGGTTCTGGGGCGACCTCGCCAATTTCATTGATTGCGAATTGCAGGCGATCTACCTCTTGCGCCAGCTCGCGGCGCGATTCCGTGCGGCGCTTATAGTCCTTGGCGAGCTCGCGCCAAGTGCGGAAAGCTTCGGTGTAGGTATCGCGGACCTTTGCGATGGAAGGCTGCGAGCGATCAACCGCGGCCAATTGCTGTTCGGGGGCAAGAAGACGCAGCTGATCGTTTTGGCCGTGCACCGTTAAAACGTGGGAAGAAAAATCACCCAACGTTGCAGCAGGCACCGCGCGTCCGCCCAGGTAGGCGCGGGAGCGGCCAGCCGCCGACACCGTGCGGGAGGCAATATATTCGCCATTCTCGTCTGCGACGCCACCGACGGACTCCACAACCTCGGCGGCTGCCGCGCGACCTGTGGCAAAGCGCCCCTCCACTGCTGCTTTCTGTGCACCATCACGCACGCGGGAGGCGTCGGCACGCCCGCCAGCCAGAAGGCGCAGGCCGGTGACAACCATGGTCTTACCAGCGCCGGTCTCGCCGGTTAAGACGGTAAGACCTTCCGCGAACTCCGCCGCAGAGCGCTCAATGACGCCTAAGTCCTCGATAGTGATATCAACGAGCATGTCTGTGCCACACCTGCCTTTCTTTTAAAAAGCCTAGCTTTGCGGGCCGCGCCAGCCGTGCACTGGCAATCGGAGCTTAGATACCAACCTATCCGTAAAGGGTTGGTCATCCAGGCGCACCCACTTGACCGGATGCGCACCGCGGACCGCCTCCACACGCGAACCAGGCGGCATCGCGATTTCGCGGAAACCATCCAAGATGACGATTGCCGGAGAGGTAGCCGAGGCCGACTCTACCGCGACCTTGGACAGTGGAGAGACCACCATCGGCTTGGTAAACAGCGCGTGGGCGTTGTTGGGAACCACGAGGAGTGCGTCCAGGGATGGCCAGAGAACCGGGCCGCCGGCGGAGAAGGCATAGGCGGTGGAACCAGTCGGCGTGGAAATTAGCACGCCGTCGCAGCCAAAGGAAGATACCGGGCGGCCATCGATTTCCAAGATGGCGTCCAGCACACCGGAACGGTTGAGGTTTTCAATGGAGGCCTCGTTGAGTGCCCAACCGCGCTCGATGAGCTTGCCTGAGCGGTCAGTGACCTCGACGTCGAGAGTAAGGCGGTCCTCTACCTCGTAGTCGCAATCGATAACGCGCACGAGCGCGCGCTCCAAGGATTCCGCTTCCCATTGCGCGAGGAAGCCCACGTGGCCCAGGTTGATGCCCAACACCGGGACATCGACTGCGCGAGCCATGTCGGCAGCACGCAGGAAGGTGCCATCGCCGCCTAGGACGAGGACGAGCTCGCAGCCTGCGGCCGCAGCCGGGGTGTGCTCAACGTGCTGCAACTCTGGCAGCACGTGTTCCGGCGCGCTGACGCGGACCGTGATGCCGGCCTCCTGGAGAATCTCAGCAGCGCGGATAGTGGACTCGAGGTTGTCTGCACGGCTGGCGTGCGGGACAAGCAGAATTTCGCGCTTCACTGTGGCCCTTCCTCAATGGCGGTGCGCACCATCTCAGCGATATCTTCATCTTTGGTTACCTGGCCGTCTTTGACCAGCCACAGGAAATACTCCACGTTTCCGCTAGGTCCCGGGAGCGGTGAGGCTGCCACGCCTTTGACGCTAACCCCCAAGGTCTGCGCAAAGCGCGCCACCTCCTCAGTGACCTCCTGACGCAGCTCCGACGAACGAACGACGCCGCCAGCGCCGATACGGTCTTTGCCGACCTCAAACTGCGGCTTGACCATGGGCAGCAGCCATGCGCCCTCTGCCATCACATCGACGATGGCGGGCAAGACCAGCTTCAAAGAGATGAAGGAAAGATCACCCACCATGGCATCACAAGGCCCCTCGGTGATGTCTAGATCAAGATTGCGGATGTTGGTACGGTCGAGTACCTTTACGCGCTCGTCGTTCTGCAGGCGCCACAGCAGCTGTCCGTAGCCCACGTCGACGGAGAGCACCTCGCGAGCCCCTTTTCGCAGGCACACGTCGGTGAAACCACCGGTGGAGGCGCCGGCGTCGAGAACACGCTTATCTTTCAAGTCGACGTCGAAGGCCTCAAGCGCCCCGAGCAGTTTATGTGCTCCGCGGGAAGCCCAGTCATCATTGTCAGCCGCCTCAACCTTGATGGAGACTTCCGGCTCTACGACGGTCGCGGGTTTGCTGGCCTTGAATCCGCCCACGGTAACGCGGCCGGCCTTGATCATCTCGACGGCCTGTTCCCTAGAACGAGCGATCTTCCTGCGGACGAGTTCTGCATCCAAACGACGCCGTTGTGGTGGCATTAGTTCTCCTGCAAGGCCTCACGCAGCACGGCGTGGGCGTTATCTAGTTGGGCTACTTCTTCGCTGAGCGACGTCGCGGGCTGGCCCAGGACTTCAGACATCGCGGCGTCGACTTCCTCGGTCGCCATGACGGCGCGCGGATCGTGTGGCTTTATCGCCATGCAGCTACTGCCTTCTCAGCAAACTCGCTGCGCGGCTGGATATAGCGTGGCGGCTCAGGCATGGCCCAGGCAACCTCAAGAACGGTGCGCAGCGCCTGGATGGAGGTGGATTTTTCGTTTCCGCCCTGCAGCACAATGTCATATCCGTCGCAGCGGGCGCGGAAATCGCCCTGTGCGCCGGGCTTTGCCACCGCGACGGGCAGCGAGAGCTCGTGGAAGCCCGCACCGATGAAGTTCGGGCGCTGGGCTACCGGAGCCTCGATGAGCTCCAGCTCTCCCGATACACCGGTGAGCACGTGGAAGGTGTCCATCGCCGCTGCATTGCCACCGGCAATATCGGTGTCTAGGCGGTCGCCCACGGCAAGAGGTTTCTTCGACCCGACCTTTTTCGCCGCGTAGGTAAACATTGCAGGCTCCGGTTTGCCGGCGGAGATGGGCTCCACGCCAGTCGACGCCGCGACTGCCCCCACGAGGGCACCATTGCCCACGGCGAAGCCACGCTCGGTGGGCAACGAGGTATCCAGATTGGTGGCGAAGAACTTAGCGCCGTTGTTGATGGCGTAAGCAGCTTCGGATAGCTCCTTCCAACCAATCGCCTTATCCATTCCCTGGACCACTGCTGCGGGCTTATCCTCGGCGCTGTCTACCACCTGGTATCCAGCTTCACGCGTGAGCGTGCGGAAGGACTCTGCACCGATAACGAGAACCTTGGAGCCAGCCGGGATTTCCGAGGCCATGAGCACCAAAGAAGCCTGAGCGGAAGTCACGATGTGTTCCGGATCGGCTAGCAGACCGATCTCAGAAAGCATCGAAGCCACAGCCTCCGGGCTCCGGGAGGCATTGTTGGTGACGTAAACGGCGGGAACGCCACAGGAGTTAATAACATCCACGACGCAGCGCAGCGGCTGGCCGCCTTCCCAAACGGTGCCATCGAGGTCGAGCAAAAGCGAATCGTGGGCTTTGAGAATATTCATGACTAGATCTCTGCTAGGCGTTCGGCGGCGTCGGTCCAGTCTCCTTCATCAATTTTGACTGCATGCTTGAACCACTCCTTGGCCTCGTCCTTGCGGCCTGCTTCCAGCAGCGCATTGGCGTAGGCATAGGACAAGCGGCATGCGGAAACACCGCGGTCTTCCTTGTTGGGGTTAGCGCGCTGCATGGTCACAACAGCAGACTCTGCCTGACCCATATCGATGCGTGCGCCGGCGACGACGATGGCAAGCTCGATTGCGGAATCGCCATCCAACTCGCGTGCTTCCTCGCTGCGACCAAGCTCGACCGCTTTTTCCGGACGCCCCAGGCCGCGCTCACAGTCAGCCATTACGGCCAGCAGACCTGGACCACCGGAGATTCGACGGGCTGCGCGCAACTCCGACAGGGCTTCCTTCCATTCGCCCGCGTGGTACGCCGCGACACCATTGGCCTCGCGGGCGACGGCTACACGACCGGCACGGTCCTTGGCGGCTCGCGCATGACGCAGTGCCAGCTTTGGATCATCATCCATCCAGGTGCCGGCCATAATCAGGTGCTTAGCGACGGCCTCCATGTTCTCCTTGGACAAAGAGCGCAGGTCCTGCAGCACCGACGGATCCAAGTCCTCGATGTTGATATCGGAAGGCAGGTCTGGGTCAGTCATACGACGGTTAATGCGCTCTTCGCGGTAACCGGAACGCTGCGGATGTGCCCTATCGAAGCGCTTACCGCCATTACCGCGACCGCGGCGATCATTACCGCGTGCGTCATTGCGACGGTCGTTGCCTCGACGCTCGTCGCGATTTCCACGGCCACCGCGATCGTTGCGGTCACGAGAGCCATTACGGCGCTCCCCATCCCAACCGTCGCGGCCGCCGCGACGGTTATCACGGCTATCGCGGTCCTCACCACGACCGTAGCCACGGCCACCACCACGGCGGTTGTCACGGCCACCGTTCTTGCGGTCACCGTAGTTCCCACGGCCGGAGCCGCCCTTACGATCGTTGAAACTGCGCTCAGACATCTAGCCTTACTCTCTTCTTGATTAAAACTCGTCCGTTACTACCGGCCTAGTTTACAGGCCATAAAGGACAAGACAGAAACCTCCACTCTACGCACCACAAGCGCTAGAACCAAGCGGGGCCCTATCCTAATCAACCA
>NZ_KV800711.1:0-228 GCF_001810285.1 Corynebacterium sp. HMSC071F07 | reverse complement strand
GGTCAGTCGGTGAGAAGACCGCCAGCATGTCTACAAGTTGATCCAGCCGGTAGTACGCCACCGAGTATCCAGCCTTGCATGCGGCGATGCCGATGGCGCAGGCAATGTAGGTCTTGCCTGTTCCCGTCGGGGCGAGGATGTGAATGTTGGTCGGGTTTTCCCGCCAGTTAGTGGCTGCGATTCGTTTCAACTGGCGCATGTTGATACCGCGTTGTTCTGCCCGGGTGA